>CAYUBV010000015.1:10500-21414 GCA_964443035.1 uncultured Tangfeifania sp. | reverse complement strand
GCCCTGAATCCCTGGATAGTTGGTGTTCCCCAGTAGAACGGAGCAAGACATTTTTGCTCGCTGCCATGGGTTTGAGGTGTCCATTGTGTCATTCCAAACGGGGCGGTAATGGCCGGAATAGTTTGGCCGTAATCCACATGATCGCCGGGCTTTTCCTGTGCTGCCGGTGTGGTGGCTTGCCAGGTGCCGATTAATAAATCGACATGTTGCAGGTAATTACGTGGTTCGGTTTGGTTGCACGACTGAATCAGAAATATTGAAGCAACAAGGAAAACCCCAAAGTATAAATTCTTCATCATTTAGTTTTTTTGTCAGGTTGATTTTGCGTTTCCAAAAATAGAAAATTCAGTTTAAAAAGGGATTGATTTTTTCTTTTAAATTGAACATTTCCCTGCACGATAAAGTATAACACACATTTACAAAAACAGGGTTTCGCAAATACTGCATGCCGGCGGCTCGGTTATGGCGAACTGAAGCAGTTCCAAACCCGCAGAATTCCTTTGCCCCGCTCAAGCGACTTTATGGGCGAGAGTTTCAGGTAACCGGTCCTGATTTGATTTACCCTTTTTAGATTGCTTTGCAAATCGCCGGTTGGTTTTTCATCATTTATCAGTAATGCCAGCACGGTTTTTAAGGTAGTGGCCTTAATGCGAATCGAATAAGGAGAATTTTTAGCCGGGTGAATGTGAATAAACCGTTTCTTATCGGCTCCTTCCTTTATTACCCAGAGTGAATTATCTGAAAGTTCAATTTTACGATACTCTTTCGGTGCCAGCCACTTTCTGAATTCTGCAGGCCCTGAAATTTCCATTTCTGCGAAATATTCAATACACTCTTTGCAAACCTGTTCTACCGGTAACCGGCCCAAATACAGATCGAGTAAATTGCCGCCAATCAGCAATAACTCCTTTTCAACCGTTTCCCAGTCGGTTTTTTTCCACAGTTCAATTTGTTTCAGCAAAAAACTGAAATGGTGTTTGTGTGGATTAAATGTTACGGGAACCGGAATTTTCGGGTACATATTCACAACTGACGAAACATTTGAATAAATTTACCGCAAATTAACAAAATGAATCATACGCCAATTCATAACTTTTTTGTTTTTAACGGGGACTTGAAACCAAACAGTGAATTTATTCCTTCAGAAAATGCAGGTGGTGTTTATGAGGTTTTGCGCGTGGTAAAAGGAATTCCGCTGTTTTTGGATGAACATTTGGAGCGATTTTTCCAGTCGGCCGGAATTGCCGGAAAAACTATCCGGTTTTCAAAAAATGAAATTGCAGCTTTTATCCAAATACTGATTGAGAAAAACAACGCAGAGGAAGGAAACATTCTGCTTTCCTGCAAAACCAACCTGAAAGCTTTTTTCATTGCACACAGGTATCCTGAACCGGAATTGTACACAACCGGTGTGCGGTGCGGAATCCTGCATGCCGAGCGAAACAACCCCAATGCCAAGGTATTTCAGACTCCGGTGCGCCAGTTGGCCGACGAAATTATTCAGCGCGAAAAGGTGTATGAAGTTTTGCTGGTCGATCACTTCGGTCGGATAACCGAAGGAAGCCGCAGTAATGTATTTTTTGTGAAAGGCAATCGTGTGCTTACTCCTCCTGCCGATGAAGTTTTGCTTGGAATTACACGTCAAAAAACAATCGGTATAATTCATTCACAGAAAATATCTTTTTCGGAAGGAGATATTTTTTTGAAAGATTCCGGTAGTTTCGATGCAGCATTTTTAACCGGAACTTCGCCAAAGATTCTTCCGTTGTTTAAAGCCGGAGAAGTCCGTTTTGACCCGCAAAATGAGCTGGTTCGATTGCTGATGCAAAAGTTTGAAGCAATGATTCTGGAGTATATTGCTAAGAATTAAAACTTTAGTAGGTTAAAATATCGTTCAGCCCTTCTTTTAGTGTGTCGAGCTCTGTTTGTTTTATTGTTCCGGTTTTTTTTATGAGCCGCTCTTTTGATACCGACCGGACATGAAAAATCAAAATTTCAGATTTCCGGCTCAATCCGTTCTCAGCGTTTGGTTCAAGAACTACATTGCCTTTGTAGTTTTTAATTTTTGTAGTAAGCGGACATACAATTACAACTTTCAGGTATTTATTGACAACATTCCCACTGATAATTACAACCGGGCGGTAACCTTGCTGCTCACTTCCTTTTACCGGATTTAAATCGGCATACCATATTTCCCGCTGATTCATTCTTCAAGTTGTTTAAAATAGTCTGACATTCCTTCTTCTGCTATCTCCATGATTTCAGCATCGCTTCCGGCCTGTTTGTAGGATTTTATGTATTCTGCGCGGTTCAACTGGTCGAGGTAAATGTTCAGGGCTTTCTCGATGATTTTATTTTTGGGGACCGCCAGCTTTTCTGCTTTCTCATTTAATCTTTTTAAAAGTCCTTCGGGTAATGAACTTGTGAATGTTGTCATAGCAAGAAAATTTATTTATAAATTGTAAATACGATTTAAAAATACAAATCTTATTGATACAGACAAAAATATTTGAATTTTATTCTGATAATCGAATGTTTAATGTTGCACTTTCGCCCCAGTTGTTGACGATTTTCAACAAATTATTTTTTTGATTTCAGGCTGATACTATTTTTATTTTAGCCTGAATCCTTTGTTCTAAAAGAAAGATTTGAAAGTGCGTAAATCTCATTTATTTTTGTGGCATCAATTTGGCAGAAATTACAGGAGTAGCAAAAAGCAAATAAAATGGAAACTTACATTGGTTGCAGCGGCTATCATTACGATGGCTGGAAAAAGAAATTTTATCCGGAAGATTTAAAGAAAAATGAGTGGTTTGAATATTACACAAAGCATTTTAATACGGTGGAAATCAACAACACTTTTTATAAAATGCCGGAGCAAAAAGATTTGAAGAAATGGAAAAACAATGCGCCCGATGATTTCAGGTTTACGCTGAAAGCCAACCGGTTTTTAACCCATCAGAAAAAGCTGAAAATTGATGATGATTTTAAGGAGCGGCTCAATTCGTTTATGGATCTGGCAAACGGAATGGAAGAAAAACTTGGGTGCATTCTCTGGCAGTTGCCGGGTAATTTACACAAGAATGTTGAAAAGCTGGAAGAACTTTTTGAGTTGACCGGAAAAAACAAATTGCATGTGTTTGAATTCAGGCACAAGTCGTGGTTCGACGATGAGGTTTTTGATGTATTGTCAAAAAACAACGGCACTTTTTGCATGCTGTCGGCACCCGGTGATTTGCCTGAAACGGTAAAAGCAACCAGCAAAACTGCCTATCTCAGGCTGCATGGAAAAGAAGAGTGGTACAATTACAATTATTCTGAAAAAGAATTGAAGGAGTGGAAATCGCGTTTGGATGATTTAAAAAACATTGACGAGCTTTTTGTTTATTTTAACAACGATCAGCATGCCAATGCCCCCCAAAATGCAAAAACTTTAAAATCGTTGTTTGAATAAAATCGGGCAGCACCTCCCAATCTGAAATGCTGCCCTTGTGTTTTTATAACCTGTCGAGCAGAATTTCTTCCACTTCTCTGTAATCGATGTCTTGTTTTTCTCCCAGTTTGCTGTTGCGCCGGTTAAAACGGTCTTTTATTTTTTCGATGGTTTCAGGCGGCACATCGTACTCCGGCAAGGTGCAGGGAACTCCGAGTGATTCGAAGAACTCTACTGTTTTATCAATGGTTTTGTCAATCCGCTCGTTGTAGGTTCCTTCTGTAATTCCCCAAATCCGTTCGCCATACTGCAAAATTTTATCTCTTTTATTTTCACGTTTGATGTGCATCATTCCGGGCAAAATAATGGCGAGTGTGCGTGCGTGGTCGATGCCGTGGTAAGCAGTCAGTTCATGACCAATTATGTGGGTGGCCCAGTCCTGCGGAACTCCCGAACCGATTAACCCATTGAGAGCCAGTGTGGCGCTCCACATAAAATTGGCGGCTGCATCGTAATCGTTCCGGTTGGCAAGTACTTTCGGGCCTTCTTCAATTAGTGTTTTCAGAATGCTTTCAGCAAAACGATCCTGGATGGGCGAATTCACCGGGAAAGTAAGGTACTGTTCCATTACGTGGGCAAACGCATCTACCACACCGTTTGCCACCTGGCGGTCCGGCAATGTAAATACACATTGGGGATCGAGGATGGAAAACTGCGGCATCACTTTTGGCGAGCCAAAAGCCAATTTTTCCCGGGTGGAAACACGTGTAATTACGGTATTGCCATTCATTTCGGATCCGGTAGCCGGCAAAGTCAGCACAGTTCCAA
The DNA here is from genome assembly GCA_964443035.1 of uncultured Tangfeifania sp. Lineage (GTDB taxonomy): Bacteria > Bacteroidota > Bacteroidia > Bacteroidales > Prolixibacteraceae > Tangfeifania. The sequence continues at coordinate 17,153 of CAYUBV010000015.1, read as the reverse complement.
GCGGAATAGCGGCTTTGGGTTCTACAATAAACCGTTTCGTGAAAAAATCCCATGGGTCTTTCCCTTCATATAAAGCACCGGCGGCAATAAATTTGGCAGCATCGAGCACCGATCCCCCTCCTACAGCAAGCAGAAAATCCACATTTTCTTTTTTTATCAAATCAACAGCTTTCATGCAGGTTTCGTAATGCGGGTTGGGTTCGATTCCTCCAAATTCCAGCAGATCAAAAGCCTGCAAAGCATTTGTTACCTCGTCGTACACGCCGGTTTTCTTAATGCTTCCTCCTCCGTAAATAAGCAGTACTTTTGCGTTTTTCGGAATTTCATCTGCGACTTTCGGGATGGTTCCTTTTCCAAAAATTATTTTTACCGGATTTTTGTATTCAAAATTATACATGGTAATTTATTTTAAGGTTTTTCAAAAATCTTTTTAAAATGACAATTTTCGGTTTATTTTGTTTGTTCATATAAATGTATTTGAAAATGCACGAAAAATCAAAAACAGGGAATAATAATCACGATTTGCAGGAAATATTTAACAAACACACCGATGAACATATTTTGGAGATTCTGAAAAAACGGGAACACTACCAGCCTGAAGCAGTTAATGTGGCGGTGCGGGAAGCCATCGACAGAGAACTCATTCATTCGGAGCAGGATTTGTTCAGCCCGGAATTTAGTCCGGAACCGCTAAAGCCGAAATTAATTCCTGACATCCACCGTGAAAAAAACAGAAACCGGATTCGTAAAAGCCTGGGCCGGAGTTTACTTATCGCGGGAGTTTTGCCGCTTATCTTTGGCTTTGTCCGGTACAACGCCGGACAATTATTCGAAGGAATAATTTTACTGGCTTTCGGATTGATATGGATGTTTCTCTCGTCACAAATCATTCGCAAAGGAAGCAAAACCGTTATTTATTCGCTTTTGGGCGCAACCTTCGTTTCCGTGTTTTATGTTGGTTACCTTTTTGCAGGCAGTAAGTCGATTATTTTTATGGATGTTTTTATTACCGCCGTGCTTTACCTGCTTGTTTTTTACGGGTTATTTTTTGTCAGGAAACTGGTTGAATAGAAAGGCGCTTTCCCTGATTTTACCTGAATAAACAGTGTGTTCGTCGAATTAATGATAACAGTTTCTGCCGATAACGTAAATTTGTTTTTAAATAAAAAACCGATAATAAATGAAAAGGATATGTTTATTTAACCTGGCGATACTATTTGTTTTGCTGAGCGGTGTTTCACAGGCAAAACCGGCCATAAATTTCCAAAATAACCGGGAATCGAAAATTTACGAAATTGGCGATTTTTCAGAGTTGCTGCTCGAGGGTGCTTTTAAAGTATACCTGATCCAGGGCGATGAAACTTCGGTAAAAGTGGAGGCTTCCGACCCGGTTGCATTCGATTACCTGAATGTTACCAACCGCAACGGTTACCTGCATGTTCATGTCGACAGAGAACCGTTTGATTTTAGCAGGGTTTCCGTTTTTGTCACATTTAAAACCCTCGGGCGGCTTGAAATTGAAGGAGGCATGAAACTGAGAAGCCGCGGATACCTTGATTTGGAGGATTTGTTTGTCAGCCTCGAAGGCGGTGCAAAAATAGAATTGCAAACCAAAGCAAACGATATAACCATTGAAACTGAAGGCGGCGTAATGTTTGATTTGAACGGAGTGGCGCAGTCGCTCAACGTGAAAATTGCCGGAGCCGGCCACATCGATGCCGGCGAACTGGAGTGTAAAAATGCGTCGTTTAAAATTGACGGACTGGGCACCGGACGGGTTTTTGCCACCGAAACGTTATTTGCACAGATTAAAGGTGTTGGAAAAATCAGGTACCTCGGCAACCCCGAAGTAACAGAGAATATTGAAGGACTGGGATCCGTAAGCCGCGAATGATAATTATATGTTTTTTTAGATTTATAACTGAAACAGTTTTTTTATAAATAAGAAAGGCCGCAATTTGCGGCCTTTTTAGCTTTTATCAGCAGGTTTTTATTTGAAAAATTTGTCTTTTTGAATATGATCCAAAACCATCTGGCGTTTGTTTTTATCGTATTTCGAAAATCCGCGATCGAAAATCGTGTGTGGAATTTCCACCTTGGCTTTTTTCATGGCAATAACCGGTGTTCCTGTAATATTTTCGATGGCAGCAGCAAACAGCGGATCGTTTTTGTCACCCAGCGGAATGCCCAATAAAAGAGCATCGTCCGCTGAAATGTCGGGTGGAAATCCGTCTCTGAATTCGGTAACGCCCTCTGAATTTGCATACCGGACTACAATCGGTTGCAGCCCCCAGTTATCGAATTCCTCGTAATAATCTTCTTCAAAATAGAAATCAGGTGTTACGGTAATTGAACCGGTATATTTTCCGAAAGTAGTGTCTCCCACTGTTACAACGTCCATATAAGGATTGAGTCCTGTAATGGTGAATTCTGAAGCAGATGCTGTTCCCGATCCGGTCAGAAAATGAACTCTGTTCAGGCCCATTTTAACCGTAGTTGTGTCGGTAAACGGAATTTCGAGCTGGCTTCTGATATTTTCGGACTGCCAAATATTTTGCCACTTGTCATTCCATTGGTAGGTAATGAGTTGTTCTTTGTTGTTTACCACACTCAGCGGGGCAATTGAGGAGCACATATAAGAAGCAGCCTCTGTTCCACCTCCCGGGTTGTAACGGAGGTCGATTACCAAATCGGTAACCTGTTCCTCTAAAAAATACTGAAAAGCGGCATCTAAGCTGCTGTTGTAATTGGCAATGTACTGCGCATAAAACAAGTACCCGATTTTGCTTCCTTCATGTTCCACCACCGTTTTTACCAGCACGGGGTCGAGTTCCAGTTTGCGGGAAGTCATTGAAACTGTTCCCTCCTTCGGAGAAATTCCGTTTTCTCCCAGTTGTCCGAGAGTAATCGTTAAGTTGTCTGCACTGAGAAGATCCCTGTAATTTTCATCTGTAATATCACCGTTGTCGATTTCCATGATGATGTCGCCTCTTTTTAAGCCGGCATTTGCCGCAGGTGTTTCAGGATAAACAAATTCAACAATGGCAAAATAGGTTCCTGTATTGCTGAAAGTTCCAAATGCCAGCGAATATCCAAATGATTTTTCCCTGCCTTCAAAGCTTTCTTCAAGAGCTTCCACATCATCTGTTATATAAGACCACCGGTCTTCTTCATACAACAACTTTTCAAAATAATCTTCAGGGTCGAATTCGTACCGAATGTCGATATCCGGAACCTGTTCATTCCATAAATAAATATCGTTCATTGCGGTTTCAATAAAATCATTTATTTTTTGTGTCAGTTCCGGGGCTTCTTCTTTTTCGGGTTCGGGGAGAGGTTCTTCTTTACAACCTGCAACAGCAATGGCAATAAAGAGAAACAGCGAACTCCATTTTTTTAGATTTTTCATTCTAATTCCTTGTTAAAAATTTTTTAAAAATAATAATTTACTTCCCTTTCGGTTCATTCTCTTTTTTCTCTTTCGGGTATTCAATTCTTACATGGTAAATGTTCATTAACTTATTCAGTAACGTTTCTTTGATGATTTTAATATCTCTGAATGTTAATTCCGATTCTTCCAACTGCTTGTCGTTTATTTTTTGCTCCACCATATTTTCAACGAGTTCTTCGATGTTTTTCCTGGTTTTTTCTTTCATTGCGCGCGAGGCGGCTTCAATTCCGTCAACAATCATCACCACGGTAGCTTCTTTCGAAACAGGCAGCGGCCCGGGATAAATAAACCCTTTATCCTGAATTTTTTTATCCTGATTTTCTTCCTGGTGTTTCAGGTAAAAATACTTGGCTTTTGTGGTGCCGTGGTGTGTGGCAATAAATTCGATGAGCGCCTCGGGCAACTTGTATTTCCTGGCCATTTTAACGCCGTTTTTTACATGCTCGATAATGATTTCGGCGCTTTGCTTGTAATTTATTTTGTCGTGTGGATTGATTCCCACGGCCTGGTTTTCAATAAAAAATCCGGGTGTGGCCACTTTGCCAATGTCGTGGTAGAGTGCTCCGGCCCTCACAAGGAATGGATTTCCCCCGATTTTCAGGATTATTTCCTCGCTCAGGTTGGCAATCTGCATCGAGTGCTGAAATGTTCCCGGTGCTTCTTCAGCAAGCTTTCTCAGCACAGGCTGGTTGGTATCCGAAAGTTCGATGAGGGTAACATCGGAAACAAATCCGAATATTTTTTCGAAGATGAAAACCAGCGGATAAACCAGTAAAATCAGCACACTGCTGAGGGCAAACCACTGCAGCATTTCGTAATTGTAGGAACGGAATGTGCCTTCGTAAATAATTTCGAGCGCCGAGAAAACAATGGCATAGGTGAGAAAAACCCAAATTGCCGCCATGATAAGATGGGCCCGGCGGTGCATTTTATTCAGGCTGAATACTGCCACAATTCCGGCAGTTACCTGCACCAGCACAAATTCATAATTATTGGGTGCGTAAAACCCGATTAGGATGGTTGCAATTATCAGTGTAAAAATTGCCGTCCGCGAATCGAAAAAAGTACGTACAATAATGGGGAAAATGGCAAACGGCATCAGGTAAATGTGAAGGCTGGGGAACGTGTTGATGAAATTGGTGATAAAAACAATGGCCACCAGAAACAACAACAGAAACGAAAGTTTGCTGAACTGGTTCAGGATATCGTAACGGTAAATGTAAAGAAAAGTAAAAAGCAGCAGCATGAAAACCAGCACCAGTAAAGCTTTTCCAATTGGCACCATGTAGCTGTTAATGCCTTTTCCGCGTTCCTTTTCGTAGCTGGCTTTCAGCGATTCGAGCAACTGGTATTTTTTGTTGTCAACAATTTCACCCTCCAGAATAATGCGTTCGCCGGCCTGAATTATTCCCCGTGTATCTGAAATATCTTCAGTAATGGCATCTATTTCGCGGCGTGTGGTTTCGGCATCGTACTGCAGGTTCCAGGTTATGTAATTATCGGGTTCGAGGGCATTTAATACTTCTTCCGATTCAGAATATTTCTCTTCCATTTTTTGGATGGTATCGAAAAATACATTGTAAGCTGTTTTTTCGGAAAAGATGTTTTTAACCGGTGTACGGTCGACCCGATTCCCGGTGCGCTTTTTCAATTCTTCTTTCCCTTCGAGTATTTCATAGGTTTCAACCGACCGCGGCAGAATTCCGGATTTGTATATTTCTCTCAGCACTTCAGTTAATTCCAGAATAACCCCCGGATTGGCAGCACCGGCAGGGTCGGCCAGGTTTTGCCAGTCGGTTCTGAGTTTTTGAGTCTGTGCCTTTACTTTGGTTGTGTCGTATGTAAAATAAGGGATTACGTTTTGCAATTGCTCTGCTATTTCTTCTCCTATTTCTTCATCGGTTTTTAAAACCGGGAAATCGAATGGGGCGATCAGGTTTTCATGGCTCCATGGAAAACCTTTCTGGTATTCGTATTTGAATTTCGGTTCGCCCGGTAATATAAGAAAAAGCAAAACCGCAGTTATCAGAAATACAAAAATCCAGTAGAAAATGCGGCTGTATCCTTTTAGTTTTTTAAAATTATTCATTTTGAGTGTTTCCTCTTATCTTTAAAATTATTTCCTGAACAAACACCTATCTGTTTATAAAATACAAATAACAAATTTATCGGGTTTAATGCCGACAAATAATTTTTCATAGATTTGTGTTTATTCATGAAAAGCCTGCAAGATAGTTTTTCAAAATAAAAATAAGAAATTAATTGAATGAACTACGGTATTTCCAGCTTAAGTATTATTCCGGTTCGCAAAGAACCTTCCGAAAAAAGTGAAATGGTCACCCAGGTTTTGTTTGGTGAGCATTTTGAAATTATGGAAGAGATGGTAGGGTGGAGCAGAATTGTTATGGCCTACGACGGATACGAAGGCTGGGTTGACAGTAAAATGATAACCCAGATACCGCCGCGTGCACTCAAAAAACTGGAAAAACGGCCATTTGCTGTTTCGGGCGATATTATCAGCCTGGTTCCCGAAAACGAAGAACAAAATCTGATGCTGGTAGCCGGAAGCACCCTGCCGGTTTGGCGCCCTTATAAAAAAGAATTTACGGTAAATAAAAATACCTATAAATCGGGTGGGGAAGTGTTTTACGGAAAACTGAAAGATTCGCGCAGCATTGTTATCAGGCAGGCGCTGAAATATTTTAATGCGCCGTATTTGTGGGGAGGCCGTTCGCCTTTTGGAATCGACTGCAGCGGGTTTGTGCAGGTGATTTACAAAATGGTAGGTGAAAAAATTCCGCGCGACGCCAGTGACCAGGTTAGATTTGGTGAGGCACTGAGTTTTGTGGACGAGGCAAAACCCGGCGACCTTGCTTTTTTCGACGATGAGGAAGGAAATATTGTTCATGTGGGAATTATCTGGAAACGCAACAAAATTATTCATGCCTCGGGAAAAGTGCGGGTGGATAATGTAGACCAGTTTGGAATTTTTAACGTAGATTTGAAACGTTACACACACAAAATGCGTGTAATGAAGAAAATAATTTCTGCCAATGGAACGGATTGAACTGCTCATTTATGTCGTTATTATTGTTTTTGTAGCTTTTCTCATAGTGAAATACTGGAAAACCGGCAGGAAAGGATGAAGTGAGGGGAAGTCGGAAGTCGGAAGCTCGAAGCGGGAAGAAGAGAGGAAGTTGGA
>CAYUBV010000015.1:0-10400 GCA_964443035.1 uncultured Tangfeifania sp. | reverse complement strand
GGAAGTCGGAAGCTCGAAGCGGGAAGAAGAGAGGAAGTTGGAGGTTAGAAGTTGGAAGCCGAAGCGGGAAGAAAAGATCAGTGTATCCAAGTTAAACGGTAAACAGTAAAAAGTAAGTGGCATCCAGACATGTCAAATTAAAATTCGATTCAAATAAATGCAAGTTTATGTACACGTATAAATATCCACGGCCTGCACTTACAGTTGATTCCATTGTTTTTACCAAAGAAGATAACAGCACTTTTGTGTTGCTGATTCAGCGTGGCCGGGAACCATTCAAAAACAAATGGGCGCTGCCCGGTGGATTTGTAAATATTGATGAATTGCTGGAAACTGCCTGTCGCAGGGAGCTGGAAGAAGAAACCGGTTTGAAAGTGGATAAAATGGAACAGTTTAAAGCGTTCGATGCCATCGACCGCGATCCGCGTCACCGGACGATTTCAGTGGTTTTTTCTGCTGAAATTTCTGAAAAACAAGAAGTAAAAGGCGGCGACGATGCCGCACACGCAAAATGGTTTTCAATCAGCGAACTACCCGAACTGGCTTTTGACCATCAGCAAATCCTGGAAGAGTTTTTTGATCTTTCCAAAATGTTGTAACTGTTTGGCCCTTCGTTAAAAAGCAAATCGAGGATGCTGAGATTGGGAACAAAACCAAATTTTTCAGCAAAAACCTGGGTGTATTCCTCCGGGTGAAAATCCGGATCGCGCCTGGCTTTCTGTTTTTTTGGTGAAATTGCTTCGCGGAAATTCAGAGTATTTTCCGGAGTTTTTTCAAAATCTTCGGTGAAATGAATGTCATTTTCAATCTCCATCAAATCACAAATCAATTCTAAAATTGCCTGGTTGAAATCAAACAGGTATTTCCACTTCTTCTCAAAAAACGGGGATATTTCATCGCGGTAAAACTCGAAAAACGGCGATGAGTTGCAGGCCGAAAAAATAGTTCGCCAGTGGTTGCGCTGCCAGTCGGTATCGTACGAAATTTTCAAATCCCTGATTTTTATTTTTGAACCTCGCCCTTTTACAACCGGAATTACCAAATAAACCGGACCGTTGGCTGCCAGAATTTCGCAGCGGTTCCGGTAAGTTTGTTTGGTGAAATTTTCAAACTGCTCGATGTATACTTTTTCAAATTGCAAAAATTTTGAAAAGTACTGTACCGGAGGAAAATAAGCTGTGGAAAGTAATATGTTTTTGTTGGTATCCATTAATTGACAACGACTTTTTCGGTGGTCTGATTTCCATAAATATCAATTAGCCGCAGCAGGTAAATTCCGCTGCGAAGTGTCGACACATCAAAATGAAGCATTTCTGAATAAAGATGGGTTTGCGAAACTATTTTTTCCCCGGTTAGGTCCAATAGTTCGAAGGCGCCAACAGGCTTTTCGGCCAGAATATTTATTTGTGTGGTGGCCGGATTGGGATATATGATGTACCCGTTATCCGCCATTTCTTTATCGATTCCGGAATTATTGCAATCTCCTATCATGTTATTGTCGAGCCAGTTAAGCCGGGCGGTGATCCAGTTTTTCAGTTTTTCAATTTCGCCTTCGTAAGTAAGCGGCTGTTCGCCAATTTCAGGGGCACCCACATTTATTCCAAGAATATCCCACTTTTCGAAATGGCGTTGCTGTGCATTTTCAACAACGTTGTGAAGCGAATCAACCATCCCGAAAATCCGCTCGTCGCTCAAAACCGTTGACCGCATTTCGAAATAGCGGCAATTGGTTTGGTTTTTAAAGTTTTCATCGGAGAACAGCCTGTCCATCCATCCGGGCGATTTTACCCACGGATTGCAGTTGTTAACCTTGTAAGACCAGCCCGAGCCATCGGTAGCTTTAAAAATGTAGCATTCGTTAATGTTTTTCCAGGCCCAGTCGAAATCCCAAACCGGACCGGCTTTGATTTTGCCGTTTTTGTCTTTATGAAAATAACGGCTTTTTTTAAACCCGTCATTGTTTCTCGAAATTTCACTCACAATAAAATAATCGATAAAACTTTGTACATCGATATAATTATTGTACCCGGTAACCGCATCGTCGAAATCCGGAGCATAAAGATTTTTTTCGAAATCAGTGACGTATTTTCGGATGTAGTATTTCTGATGACTGGTCAGCTCGTCCGAATTCGGATCGTGGTAAACAAAATGTACGTCAAAATCGGGATGATTTATTGGTGAATAGGGCGACTTCCAACTGTCGTGGTCGGTGTAGTAATCGATTTTAAAGACGTATCCTCCTGTCACGTCCTCTCCCGAGTTGTCATCCTCCTTCAGTTTGGCAATGTCCACGCGGTTTTTGTCGCGTTTGATTTTTTCGCCAAAGACATAAATACCACGGTATTCATTGTTTAGTATTACTTCCACCAGCCGCGCCCGGGGTGAGTAATGACCGAGCCATTCAAAAAGTTTGTAGGCAAGAATGTTCCGCATAAACGATTTGTCGTTGTAGTTGGAAAGCAGTACCCAGTCATTCTCTTCGGGCAGCCCCAGCACCGAAATATTGTTGTTGCTGCCGTCGGCATTTCGTGTTTCCACACCATACGGAGTTTGCGGATAATGAATAGACGACTTGCCACGTTTTTCAATCCCGATAAAACCGTCGTAATCAGTTGGCTGGTCGTTAATCCGGTTAATGCCGCTGCTGTTGTTAATGATTTTCATCCGGGCAGTTATTTTTGGCTCATCCGGAATGCTTCTCCCGTCTGTATCGATAATAATTAAAGGCAGGTCGGTTGAGAAATTGTAGAGGTTTTGGGCATTGGCTTCTGAAAAGAAAAAAACAAGAAAGACTATTAAAGAGAATGACAATTTAATGCGGTGAAGATTTAGCATTGATTTCAAATTTAAGGGCAGGAACAAATTACCCTTTAAGTAACTGCTTATTATTCCCGGAAAAATTTTTTGTCTTCATCTTCTTCCTCGTCTTCATCAAGTTCAATACCTTCGGGATGCGTTTCTGACGGAGCAGAAGTCTGTTTTTGCTCTTCCAGTTCCTCTTCAAGGCTCTCTTTTGATTTGCTGATTTTCCGGTAATCTTTTTTTAGTTTCCATATTCTGGGATAAAAATACACGGCCCCGATGAGGTACCCCAACAATACACACGCGAGCAAGACCAAAACCAGAGGTGCATCTTCAATTTTCCAGAAAAACGCGGTAATGGTAATTTCGAATGAATTTTGAAGGGTGAAAATTACCAGCAGAATGGCCAGTATCAGAATGATGATTATGACAGCATGCATAGCTTTTATTTTTTACCGAATATAAAAAAAGGATAACAGAAAACTGCTATCCTTTCAGAAAAATATCTGTAAAATATTTTATTTAATGGTTTGAAACATACGGCGCAAACGAATATTTTGCGGAAGTGAGCGGTCTTTGTCGAGCGAAAGCCAAATGAAACTGGCCTTTCCAACTACGTGGTCTTCAGGAACAAAACCCCAAAAACGCGAGTCGGCAGAATTGTGGCGGTTGTCGCCCATAAGCCAGTAATAGTCCATTTCGAAGGTATAGCTGTCGGCAACTTCGCCGTTAACAGAAATTGTATTTCCTTCCACTTTCAGCTCGTTGTCTTCGTACACATTGATGATGCGTTGGTACAACGGCAGGTTTTCCACGGTTAGCTGTACGGTTTCACCTTTGGCCGGAATGGTAAGCGGCCCGAAATTATCGGCATTCCAGGGGTAATTTTCATCACTCGGAAAAGCATTCGGATCCCGGTCGCCGGGCTCTTCCATTATCCGTTCAACCGATTCAACATTTGAGAAACTTTTCAGCTTTTCAACATTTTCGTCGGTTAGCGGGAACATGTACTGGCCGTTTGCAAAAACTGTCCGGTCATCTATGGCAATGTTTAATCGTTCGAGCGCTTTCGGATTGATGGAAGTTCCGTTGGTTGTGACCATATAATTGTGCTGCATTCCCGGAAAATCTTTTTGAGGTTCGCCATTTATTGTCACTTCGCCGCGAACCATCTGAATTTCATCGCCCGCAATTCCAATGCACCGCTTAATGTAATTTTCACGTTTATCCACCGGGCGGGCCACAATGTCGCCAAAACTTCGCGGATCGTTCCAGATTCTTTCTCGTCCGTAAGTTCTCACAAGCTGGTAATAACTTTGGTTTTGCAGATGAAGCGCCACTGTGTCGCCTTCCGGGAAATGGAAAACAACCACATCGTTATTTTTTACATCGCCAAAACCTGCCAGCCGTTTGTAAGGTTGTTTAATCCATTCAACATACGATTTTTTGGTACGGGTCAGTGGCAGGGTATTGTGCACAAACGGAAACGACAGCGGTGTGTTTGGCGTTTTCGGTCCGTAAGCCACTTTGCTCACAAAAAGGTAATCGCCCACCAGTAATGATTTTTCCATCGACGAAGTTGGAATGGTGTAGGCTTCAATAAAAAACATCCGGATAAAAGTGGCGGCAATCACTGCAAAAATAATCGCGTCAACCCATTCAACCAGTTTGGTTTGTTTGCCTCCCGGTGGATTTTTTTTCTTCCAGAATGCCCAGTGTACTTTTTTTGTAATGTAAATATCGAATATTACTCCGAGCCCCAGCAGCCACCAGTAATTTCCGAGCCAGATAACCCAGAGGGTGTACAAAGTTCCAACGGTGATGAATTTAACCCACTTGTTGGATAGAATTTCTTTATTCATTTACGATAATTTAAATTTTTAACATGTCTTTCATCGAAAGAACTCCTTTGTGATCGAGGCTGTATTCGGCTGCCAGAACTGCACCCAGTGCAAAACCTTTACGGCTTTTTGCGCTGTGGGTAATTTCAATGTAATCCACATCCGATTCGTATTTTATGGTGTGAATTCCAGGTACTTCTCCCCGCCGTTCCGATTTGATTGGCAGCTCGTTTTCGTCCTTTTTTGTTTCTTTTTCCCATTTCTCAATTTTAGGATGAACTTCGATTAAATCTTCGGCCAGGCTGATTGCTGTGCCGCTGGGCGCATCTAATTTTTGGGTGTGGTGCACTTCGGTCATTTCCGGCGAATATTCAGGGCGGGTGCCCATCAGTCGGGCCAGGGTTTTATTCAGCTCGAAAAACAGGTTGACACCTACCGAAAAATTACTGCCGTAAAAAAAAGTGCCATTCGTTTCTTTGCATTTTTCATACACCTCGTTTTTCCGGTCGAGCCAGCCGGTGGTTCCGCTTACAACCGGAATGCCGGCCTCAAAACATTTAAAATAATTATCTATTGCCGAATCAGGAATTGTAAATTCTATGGCCACATCGCATTTTTTCAGGTTTTCAACGGTTAAGTCTTCCTGGTTGTCGATGTCAATTGCAAGTTCAGTTTCGTGGCCGCGGGAACGGGCGATTTTTTCAATTTCTTTTCCCATCTTTCCGTAGCCTATTAATGCTAACTTCATATTTAAGTGATTTGTCCGTTTTCAAAATAAATGACAAAGATATAATATTCGATAAATGTAGCCAGCCCGGTTGGTAACTTAAAATAATTTCGACCAACCAACATAAAAAAAAGATAAATGAACAGTGCGGATGCCTGAAACCTGTTGACTGGCCGAACGGGAAATAATTATTACCATGCCCGTTTCATTTTAAACGAATTGGACTGTCTTTATTAATTTATTATCTTTATTGAAAAATTTACGGGTATGACAATTTTGAAAGTTACAGTCGATAATAAAAAGAATGCGCGATTGCTGCAACGAATGCTGCAGTCGATGCGTTTCGTGACAAAAATTGAAAGCGAACTGCCGCCTGTCGAAAATAAAAGTCAGTTTGAACAGTTACAGGAAACGCTTGATTCTGTTAAAACTGATGCACCTTTCCCCGAAATAAAAGATCCGCTTAAATGGCAAAACAATTTACGAAATGAATGGGAGACTCGTTGATACCAATATTTTGATTTCGCTTGCAAAAAAGGAAATCGAACTGGCAGACATTGCCACTGATGAAACACGGTTGTACATTTCTGTGATAACTTACATGGAAACCATGAGTTACCGGTTTCAAAACAGTATAGAAAAAGAGATCGTTTCAAAATTGTGTGAAAAACTTCCGGTGATTCAACTTAGCCGGAAAATTGTTGAAAAGGTAATCACACTGAAGGAAAACCCGGCAATTAACCTGGGCGATGCAGTAATTGCTGCCACCGCCATTACCAACCGGCTCGATTTGGTAACAGCCAATGTTTCCGATTATCAGAACCTCGATTCGAAGCTGAAATTGTTAAATCCATTTGAAAACAAATAGGTCTGCCTCGGGTGAATTCTTTTGTTCTTCCAAATTCATTATTTTTGACTTTCATGAATAAGAAAGAGATAAAACTTGTAGCCACCGATCTCGACGGCACTTTTCTGAAAGACGACCGTTCGGTGAGTGAGCGCAATCTTGAAGCTTTGCACCGGCTTGGTGAGAAAAATATTATCAGGGTAGTGGCCACCGGCAGGAATCTTCGGAAAGTGAATGAAGTACTGAAGCCGGATTTGCCTTTCGACTACATCGTTTTTTCGTCGGGAGCCGGCGTTTACAACTGGAAAGAAAAAAAGCACATTTTTAACCGGAATATTACTCCCGTCTCCACCGAACGTTTGGTAACACACTTTAAACAAAAAGATTACAATTTTTATGCTTTTGCTCCTGCCCCCGAGAATCACCGTTTGTGGTATCACCGCGGCAAAATGGAGTGCGAAGAATTTAACAGGTTTTTTACTTTTCACGATTCATTTTCAGAACCCCTGTCAGAGAACGGTAATCTGAAAAACGGGTTGTGTCAGCTTATGTTGATAATTCCTGAAGATGAGCGGAATTTTGCTTTGCTGAAAGAGGAAATCGAATCGCAATGTACTGAAATACGGGTGATTCGATCTTCGTCGCCGGTCACAAAAGGATACATTTGGGTGGAAGTTTTTCACCATGAAGTTTCAAAAGGACAGGGTGTCCTTCAGGTATGCAATCTGCTCGGGATAAAACCCGGAGAAACGGCAGGTATAGGCAACGACTACAACGATCTGGATTTACTTGGCTTCACCGGCCATTCATTTCTGACCCAAAATGCCCCGCTGCCATTGAAACGTTTTTTTACGCTGGTGCCATCAAACGAAGAAGATGCCTTTGCACACACTGTTCAACCCCTTCTTCAATAATTTGTTGTAATGCTGAAAGAAATTTACAGACCCATTTCAAAAATAATTGCGAATACTATGAAAAACTTATTAAGTGTATTTTTTCTGCTGAGTACATTTCTGCTGAGCGCACAACAAGATGTGCAGCTAAAAGCTCCGATTCCCCTTGATCCGAAAGTATCGAAGGGCGTTTTGGAAAACGGCATGACTTACTATGTACGTGCCAACGATGAACCTCAAAACCGGGCCGAACTTATGCTGGTTGTAAAGGTTGGTTCTGTAGACGAAGATGAAGACCAGCTCGGATTGGCGCACTTTGCCGAACACATGGCTTTTAACGGAACCAAAAATTTTCCGAAACATGAACTGATTAATTATTTTGAATCGATTGGGATGGAATTTGGTCCTGAAATCAATGCTTACACCAGTTTCGATGAAACCGTTTACATGCTGAAAGTTCCGCTCGATTCGGCAGTTTATATGGAAAATGGCCTGCAGGTGCTTTACGACTGGGCCAGCCAGATTACCGATTCGGATGAGGAAATTGAAGACGAACGTGGTGTTATTGTGGAAGAAGAACGTGGCGGACGAAGCGCAAATTTCAGGATGCAGCAGCAATGGCTGCCGGTTTTCCTGGAGAATTCAAAATATGCAGAGCGACTGCCCATTGGAGATATCGACATTGTAAAAAATGCACCGCCGGAAACACTTCGCCGTTTTCGCGACGACTGGTACCGCCCCGATTTGCAGGCTGTAATTGCGGTGGGCGATTTCGATCAGCAGGAAATGGTGGAACAGGTGAAAGAGAAATTTTCGCAAATACCGGCTGAAGAAAATCCGCGGCCAAAAGAATATTTCGAAATTCCCGATCACGATGAAACACTTGTGAGCATTGCCACCGATAAAGAAGCGCAGTATCCGGTTGCTTTTGTTTTTTACAAACACCCGCTGGAAATTACAGAAACACTGAATGATTACCGGGCGTCAATCCTGCATAGTCTGTACAATGTGATGATTAACAGCCGCCTGTCCGAAAAAACACAGGAAGCCGAACCTCCTTTTATAATGGGGCAGTCTTCGTATACCGAATTATTCGGGCCGAAAAGTGTGTACCAGTCGGTGGCGGTTTGCCAGAGTGGTAAAATTGAAGAAGGGCTGAAAGCTGTATTGATCGAGAACGAAAGGGTAAAACAATACGGTTTTACCGAATCGGAACTCGAACGTCAGAAAAAAGCGTTGCTCAACAATATCGAGAAAGTTTATAACGAACGCGACAAACGAAAGTCGATAAATTTTGCACAGGAATACCTGCGTAATTTCCTGATGACACAGGAGCCCATTCCCGGAATCGAAAATGAATACGATTATTTTAAAATGTTTCTGCCCGGTATTGAACTTGAAGAGGTGAACAGCCTGGCCGAAAAATGGGTAACCGACAAAAACCGGGTGGTTGTAATAACTGCTCCTGAAATGGAAGGAGTGGAAGTTCCGGATAAAGAAGCTGTTTTTACTTTGCTCGGTGAAGTGGAAGAAACAGAGATTGAACCGTATGATGATGCAGTTTCAGATACTCCGCTGCTTGAAGAAAAACCCAACGGAAGTTCGGTTGTAAGCGAAACGCCGCTTGAAAAAGTGGATGCTGTGGAATGGACATTGCGAAACGGCGCCAAAGTGGTTGTGAAGGCAACCGATTTTAAAGACGACGAAATTCTTTTCAGTGCCTGGAGCCCGGGTGGAAAATCACTGTACGAGGCAGAAGATATCGTCTCTGCTGATTACACCACTTCCATTATGACCATGAGCGGAATTGCTAATTACGATAAAATTACACTCGATAAAATGGTGGCAGACAAAGTGTTCAGCCTTTCACCGTATATTTCGAATTTGAGGGAGGGTTTCAGCGGGAACTCTTCGGTAAAAGATGTGGAGACTATGTTGCAGATGATGTACCTCTATTTTACCCGTCCGCGGTTTGATGAAACCAGTTTTCAGGCTTACATGAGCCGGGTGAAAGGCATGCTGGCCAATAAAGCAGCTTCGCCCGAGGCAGCTTTTCAGGATACGCTTACTGCGGTGATGGCCAATTACGACGAACGCTCGATGCCCGAATCGGTGGAGACATTGGAAAAGGCCGATTTCAACCAGATAAAAGCGATTGGGAAAGAGCGGTTCCGTAATGCTGCCGATTTTACTTTCTTTTTTGTGGGAAATATCGACACGGAAACGCTAAAACCACTAATTGAACAGTACATTGGAGGATTGCCTTATTTCGACGACAGAGAACAGTGGCGCAACCTCGATGCCGATCCTCCGGCCGGTGTGGTTGAAAAACTGGTGGAAAAAGGACAGGAAGAGAAAAGTCTGCAGTACATCGCTTTCCACGGCGATTTTGATTACTCTTCAGAAAATGCCATTGAACTCAATGCCGTCGGACGAATTTTATCCACCCGTCTGCTCGAAGTGATTCGCGAAGATAAAAGCAGCGTGTATTCTATAAGTGCCCGGCCTTCTTCTTCAAAATATCCCGAAGAAGAATATACCGTTGGCATTTACTACGGAACTTCACCCGACAAACTGGAAGAATTAAAAGAAGCGGTTTTTGCTGAAATAAAGGATTTTGCAGAAAACGGTCCGAGCGAAGATGAGTTGTCGAAAGCCAAAGAAAAGCTGTTGCGCGAACGCGAAATTTCGCTGCGCGAAAACAATTTCTGGATGAACATTCTGAGTAACACCTATTATTTGAAAGACGGCGATTTTTCATCGTTCGGAACATTTAGTAACATCGTTGAAAATATGACCACCGGGTCTGTTCAAAAAGCGTTCAAAAAATATTTCGATTTTGAAAATTATGTAAGTGTGGCATTAAAACCTGCCGGATAGTGTCGGGTTAATTTTGAGATGTCATTGGCAGCTTTCACCCAATTTTGTTAGGCATAATGAGGTGATGACAGTGAAAAATAGCAAACTTTGTAGTATACCTACACAGTTTGACCGTTCCTTGTATAGTGTTTAAAACCTGTTTTCGAGCGTGGTTCCAAAAGCAAGAGGCATAATGAGTGGTACTATCTGATATCAGAGATGTCCGAATGGCAGCCTGCCAACGTTTAGTTAAAATGCCCTTTTGGGTGTAGGTCTTTAACCAATTTAATTTTTTAATATGGAAAAGATAAGAACTAATGTTGGGGGCATCGATATTGGTGCCAAAAAAGTATTTACTTCGATTGAAGGACAACCTGTAGTAAGCCATCTTACTTTCACCGAGGATTTTTACAAGTTGCGTGATTATCTGC
>CAYUBV010000014.1:0-21930 GCA_964443035.1 uncultured Tangfeifania sp. | reverse complement strand
TCAAGAGCTGCAGTTCATCAGCGGGTAAACCGGATGATTGATTTGGAGGTGATCATCGGTTCAGGATACCACATCAATCCCAATAAAGTTGATTTTAAAACCTGCAGCTACATTGGAATTTTCCTTGACAAGGGAGGCCTTTTTTCAGAAGTTGTGGAAAAGTTGAAACTTATTCCTGAAATTGTTGAATGCCACTATACCACCGGGCAGTATGCCATTTTTATAAAAGTATATGCTAAAGACAATGAACACCTGAAAAATGTTCTGAGCAGCAGAATCCAGAAAATTTCGGGAATTGCAAGTACAGAAACATTTATTTCGCTGGAAGAATCGTTTAAACGGACAATTCCTGTAAACAATTAACTTCGTTGCCGAACGGCTTCGTACATTATCAAACCTGCAGCAACCGAAACATTCAGCGATTCAATATTACCATGCAGCGGAATTTTCACCTGCTCATCGGTAAGCTTTAAAACCGACGACGCAATTCCTGTATCTTCAGCCCCCATGACAATTGCAAGTGGACCATTCAACGAAGCATCAGTATATAATTGTGTTGCTTTTTCGGTGGCAGCAACTATTTTTATTCCTGAATCTTTCAAAAACTGAAGTATTGAAGTCAAATTAGGGGACCGGCAAATTGGGAGCGAATGAATAGCGCCAGCCGAGGTTTTCACCGCATCAGCGCCAATTCGTGCCATGCCTTTTTCAGGAATAACAACTGCATGCACACCGGCACATTCAGCCGTTCGAACAATGGCACCAAAATTACGGACATCGGTAATCTGGTCCAGAATCAGCACAAACGGATCAACTCCGGACTCAAACAATCCAGGCACAACCAATTCAATATCTGTAAATTCAACAGCCGAAACAAACGCCAGTACTCCCTGATGATTCTTTTGTGTTACCCGGTTTATCTTTTCAACCGGCACAAACTGGAAAGGAATATCATTTTCCTGTATCAAGCTAAAAAGCTGACGAAACAACTCATTGTCGAGGCCTTTTCGGAGAAGCACTTTTTCAACCGGTTTTCCACTTCGAATACCTTCAATAACAGCACGCGTTCCAAAAATATAATCTTCTTTATTCATTACCAGTATTTTTTTGATTTCCAGTTTTCAAGCTTGTCATGCGCTTCCTCCCATTGTCCCATTGTTTTTTCAAGTTCGGCTTTCAATGCATCATATTCTTTAAAAACAGATTGATTGCTAACTACTTCCGACGAGGATAAAACTCTATCCATTTCAGAAATTTCAGTTTCCAGTTTCTCTATCAGCTCTTCGGTTTCATGCACCTTCTTTTCAAGCTTCGAAATATTTTTTGAAACTTCTTTACGCTCTTCATAACTCAACTCTGCGTTCCCCGGTAATTTTTGTTTACGGTTATTTTTTGTAGTTGCCGCCTTTTGGGCTGCTGCCTCCCATTCCTTCAATGATTCCATCTTTTTTCTCTGAAGAAAATCATAAATCCCGCCGAGGTGTTGCTCAATATTTTTATTCCTGAATTCGTACACACAATTTACCATTCCATCGAGAAATTCACGATCGTGAGAAACCACAATCACGGTTCCGTTAAAATGAGTTAATGCATTTTTCAATATTTCTTTCGACTGCATATCCAGGTGATTTGTCGGCTCATCGAGCACAAGCAGGTTAACCGGTTCGAGCATCAGACGAATCATTGCCAGACGGGATTTTTCGCCGCCGCTAAGCACTTTAACTTTTTTGTCGGCATCTTCGCCCGAAAAAAGAAAGGCTCCCAAAATATCGCGGATTTTGGTTCGCACCTCCCCCACAGCAATTTCATCGATGGTTTCAAAAACTGTCAGGGTTTCGTTCAGAAGCTGGGCCTGGTTTTGAGCAAAATAACCCAGCTTCACATTGTGTCCCAGTTTTAATTCTCCCTCATGCTCAAGTTCGCCACGAATAATCCGCACCAATGTGGTTTTACCTTCTCCGTTACGCCCGATAAATGCTATTTTCTCACCGCTTTCAACAGTAAGATTAACATCTTTCAATACCTGGTTGTCGCCATATCTTTTTGAAATATTTTTTGCTTCAACTACCACCCGGCCCGAACGTGGCGCAGGCGGAAATTTAATATTTAGTTGAGAATTGTCCTGCTCATCGAGTTCAATGCGGTCAATCTTTTCAAGTTGTTTAATTCTGGATTGAACCTGCACCGCCTTAGTAGCTTTATACCGAAAACGTTCAATAAACTTCTCGGTATCTTCAATCATTTTCTGCTGATTACGGAAAGCCGCCATCTGAATCTCACGCTGCTCTTTTTTCCATTTCACAAAATCAGAATATTTCATTTTCTGATCGATAATTTTTCCCAGCGAAATTTCAATGGTTCGGTTACAAACAGCATCGAGAAAAGCTTTATCGTGCGAAACAAGCACAATGGAACCTTTGTAGTTTTTCAAAAAATCTTCCAGCCACTGAATCGACTCGATATCGAGGTGGTTGGTTGGTTCATCGAGCAAAATCACATCCGGTTTTCTCAAAAGCAATTTGGCAAGTTCAACACGCATTCTCCAGCCACCGCTAAATTCCGATGTGGGACGGTTAAAATCTGTACGCTCAAATCCAAGACCAAGCAATGTTTGTTCGAGTTCGGCCTGGTAATTATCGCCTCCGAGAATTGAGTAGCGCTCATTTATTTCAGTAAGCTGATCGAGCTTTTTCAGATAGGCTTCTGAATGATAATCAGTTTCTGAAGCAATTTCGTTATTAAGCGTTGTTATTTTTTTTTCAAGCTGAATAATCTCTTCAAATGCTGAAAGTGTTTCTTCCTTCAGGGTGAACCGGTCAGTGATTTTCATCTCCTGCGGAAGGTAACCAATTTTAGTATCCCTGGGAATAATTACATTTCCAGAGGTAGGGTCCATATCTCCTGAAATTAATTTCAGCAATGTGGTTTTTCCCGCACCGTTTTTACCGATTAAACCAATCCGGTCTTCAGAAGTAATTAAAAAACTGGCTTCCCTGATCAAATCGAAACCGCCAAAA
Source organism: uncultured Tangfeifania sp. (assembly GCA_964443035.1). Lineage (GTDB taxonomy): Bacteria > Bacteroidota > Bacteroidia > Bacteroidales > Prolixibacteraceae > Tangfeifania. The sequence continues at coordinate 18,913 of CAYUBV010000014.1, read as the reverse complement.
CTTACACGTATTTTATCTAATGATATCATAAACAATATAACAATGGCGGCAAAGATAATGATAAAGAAGGATACTGAAATTGCAGACAAAAAAAATACCCTCGCGGGCATTTAAAAAAAAAGGAAGGGGAAAGCTATGGACGCTTTTTGAAGATGATTGATGATTTACAAACCCCTAAACACAAAACCAATCATAAATACAGAAGATGCTTTCCCCTTTTTTAAGTTCTATTTTTGAAAATAAAACCAACCATTAAATCATAACAAATATACGTAAAAATGTTTCGGGAATAAAAGTACTTTCCCTCCAAATATACATAAAAAGGGTTATTAACGGTCTGTTTTCCCAATATGGGAAAAGCTGTTTAGATTTGGGAATCAGAACTTTTACCCAAAAACGCCCAGATTCCGCATAAACACTATATTTGCAGAAAAAAATATGGGAAGAAGGAGAAAAAAACCATTTTACGAAAAAGTTCGTATTGAGGACATTGGTGCCGAAGGAAAAGCGATTGCCAGGATTGAAGATATGGTTATTTTTACCAAGTTGGCTGTTCCGGGAGATATTGTTGATTTGCAGGTTACTAAAAAAAGAAAGAAATACCAGGAAGCACGCGTAACACAATTTCATGAATACTCAAAAGACAGGGTAGATGCATTTTGCGGGCATTTTGCAACTTGCGGCGGATGCAAATGGCAGTTCTTGCCTTATGAAAAACAATTGTATTATAAACAAAAACAGGTCGAAGATCAGCTTAAAAGAATTGGCAAAATCGATCTCCCCGAAATATCTCCGATTCTGGGTTCGGAGAAAAATAGGTTTTACCGGAATAAACTGGAATTTACTTTTTCGAACAAAAAATGGCTGACGGAAGAAGAAATCGAATCAGGTAAAGATTTTTCGGACTCTGATTCACTTGGTTTTCATGCACCGGGCATGTTCGATAAAGTTATAAATATAAATAAATGCTGGCTGCAGCCCGAGCCGTCAAATTCAATCAGAAACTTTATATACCGGTATGCAAAAGAAAACAATCTCGATTTTTTTGACATTCGTGAAAAGAAAGGATTTTTGCGGACATTAATTATCAGAACTTCCAGCACCGGCGAAACAATGGTAATTGTTTCATTCTTTCATGAAGATAAAACAGAAAGAATGAACCTGCTCGATGCAATAAAAAATAAATTTCCGGATTTAACTTCCCTGATGTATGTCATCAACGAAAAAGGGAACGATACGATCACCGATCTAAAAATTGAATTATACTATGGCCGCGATTACATTTTGGAAGAAATGGAAGGCCTGCAATTTAAAATCGGTCCGAAAAGTTTTTATCAAACCAATTCGGAACAAGCCTATGAACTTTATAAAGTAACAAGAGAATTTGCAGACCTGAACGGCGCTGAAACTGTTTACGATTTATACACAGGAACAGGTACCATTGCCAATTTTATTGCCAAAAACGCAAAAAAAGTAGTTGGAATAGAATATATTCCTGAAGCCATTGAAGATGCGAAAATAAATTCTGAAATAAACAATATAAAAAATACTCATTTTTATTCAGGCGACATGAAAGAAGTGCTCAATAATGAGTTTATTAAACAAAACGGCCACCCTGATATCGTCATCACCGATCCACCACGTGCAGGAATGCACAAAGATGTAGTGGATACATTATTAAATATCCTACCTGATAAAATTGTTTATGTGAGTTGTAATCCGGCTACCCAGGCACGTGACATTTCATTGCTCAACGAAAAATATAAAACCACAAAGGTGCAGCCGGTCGACATGTTTCCGCATACGCATCATGTTGAAAATGTAGCGCTCCTCGAAAAAAGAAATAACTGAACCTGAAAAAAATGTCTTCCCCTCCTGAAACCATCATACAATAAGATTGTTATGTCAGGCAATAATTGATTTACAATAAATTCTAAAATAAAGGAATAAATTGACTTAAAATTAGTATATTGTTTACTCAAAATCTTTAAATATCGGGAAAATGAAAAGAATTTTATTGCTATTGGCTTGCACCCTGCCTTTAATGCTGGGTGCGCAAACAAACAGTGTGTTTTCAAAAAATGTAACTGTAGGGGTTGAAAAAACAGACATTAACACTACGGGAAGTGATTTTGGCCCTGCCTTCGTTGAAGACCAGTTATGGTATTCTGCATTCAGCGAAGAAGAAATAGGTAAATTGCAGCAAGGCGATTCAAAAGATGTATATTACAACATCTATACCTCGCCTGTAGACGGTAAAGGAAACCTGCTGAATGGAAAAGAAGTTATTTTAAGAGACATCAGCGCCGGATATCATGCCGGGCCGGTTTCCTATTGTAACCAAACCGGAGAGTTGTTTGTAACATTAAGCAATTACGAAAATCCGGAAATTAAAAACGTGGTTTTTCAGAAAGCCAGTATTCCTTTAAAAATTATCATTCTGGAAAAATCCGGATCAGGCTGGAAGTATGTTTCTGATTTACCATTTAACAGTTCTTCTTATTCAATAGGTCACCCGGCAATTTCAGCATCCGGCGATACGCTGTTTTTTGCTTCAAACATTCCTGATAAAGGATACGGAGGCACCGATTTGTATATGACAGTCCGCGAAAACGGAAAATGGGGAGAAATGATAAACCTGGGAGAAGAAATCAATACCAGTGGCGACGACATGTTTCCGTTCCTTTACAAAGGAAACAGGCTGATTTATGCATCGGCCGGAAAAGCTGCGGGGAAAGGCGGACTGGATATTTTTTATGCCGACATGGTTGGAAGCGGATTTGAAACACCTAAGAATTTTTCAGAATTGAATTCACCGGAAGATGATTTTGGGTTGGTGATTCATTCAGATGATGAAATAGGATATTACACATCGCAAAAAAGCGGTGGTGAAGGCAGCGACGATATTTATAAAGTGCTGTTTGAAGGGCAATATGATTTGGAGTTACTTGTACGTGATACCAAAAGCAGGGATCCGATGGCAAATGTACAGGTTAATTTCAGCGATGGAAAAACATTGCGTACCAATTCCAGTGGTATCATTACCCGCGATCTTGATAAAAACACAGACTACACGGCAACCACAGAACTTGATGGATATATGAATGATTCCAAATCGTTTACAACCGAAGGTCAACCTTATGGTACCATGCAAATGATGCTGAATGTTGAAAAAGCGGAAGTGGGTCAGAAATTTGTAATGGAAAACATTTATTACGATTTTGACAAGTGGGATATTTTGCCTGAATCGGAAGTTGAGCTGGATAAACTGGTCAAAATAATGAAAGACAACCCGGACTGGGAAGTTGAACTGGGTTCTCACACCGACAGCCGTGGCAGCGATTCCTACAATGAAGAATTGAGCCAAAAGCGTTCGGAATCTGCGGTAAACTATATTGTTTCACAAGGAATATCGCGAGACAGGATTACAGCAAAAGGTTATGGAGAAACCCAACTGGTAAATGAATGTGACGATGGCGTGGAATGTACCGAAGAACAACACCGGAAAAACCGCCGCACTGAATTCAAAATTCTCAGAATGGATTAATCAGATAGAAAAAATGATAATATGAAAGCTGCTCAAAACGGGCAGCTTTTTTATTGCTTATTTTTATGCCAATAAAAACGGCGCTGCCAAAGCAACACCGTTTTATTATAATATTTCACTAAAAATCTATCCCAAATATGTTTTAAGTAACTTGCTTCTTGAAGTATGGCGTAACCTGCGAATGGCTTTTTCTTTGATCTGACGCACCCTTTCACGGGTCAGGCCAAATCGTTCGCCAATTTCTTCAAGCGTCATTTCCTGGCATCCGATTCCGAAAAACAGACGGATAATATCCGCTTCCCTTTCGGTAAGTGTTGCCAGTGCGCGATGAATTTCGCGGGCAAGTGATTCCTGGATTAATGCGCGGTCGGCATTTGGTGAATCGTTATTAACCAACACATCGAGCAGGCTGTTGTCTTCTCCGTCAACAAACGGTGCATCTACCGAAACATGCCGCCCTGAAACACGAAGTGTGTCCGACACCTTATCGGCAGGCAATTCCAGTGAATCGGCCAGTTCCTCGGGCGAAGGTTTCCGCTCATGCTCCTGTTCAAATTTTGAAAAGGCTTTGTTAATCTTATTCAGCGAACCTACCTGGTTCAGCGGTAGCCTGACAATACGCGATTGTTCGGCCAGTGCCTGCAGAATAGATTGCCTGATCCACCAAACTGCATAAGAAATAAACTTAAATCCGCGGGTTTCGTCAAATTTTTCAGCGGCTTTTATCAGTCCGAGGTTTCCCTCATTAATCAAGTCGGGCAAACTAAGCCCCTGATTCTGATACTGCTTGGCAACTGAAACCACAAAACGCAGATTTGCTCTTGTTAACTTTTCCAAAGCAGCCTGATCACCCTTCTTAATCCGCTGGGCTAATTCTACTTCTTCCTCTACAGTAATTAATTCTTCCTTACCAATTTCCTGCAGGTATTTATCCAGCGAAGCGCTTTCCCGATTGGTAATAGATTTTGTGATCTTTAGCTGTCTCATAAACTCTCCTTAAAAAAACGTGCAAATATAGAACATTAATAAATAGCGATCAAGGAGAAAGCTTTCTAAAAAAATTTATTAATAGTTTGTTAAAGGTATATTGTTGAAATATCTTTAATCAACACCAAAAACAAAATAAGCCAGTTCCCCACTTGGGTAAATACCTTCTACTAAAATTCCTCCCCTCGCATTTCCTATCTCTCGTTTAAAATCATTTACCTCAATAATAGGCTTTTTGTTCACATGGGTTATAATAAACCCTTCTTCAAGCCCTGCATCCTTGAGTTTTCCACTATTAAGTTTTGTTATTTTAATTCCGTTCTCTATATCCAAACTTCTCATTTCGTCGAGGCTAACGATTTCAAACATAGCCCCCAAAACTGTAACATTATCGCGTACAATTTGTGTATCACCGTGTCTATTACGTAAGGTTACATTAAATTGTTTCCTGTCTCCGTTTCTTTTAACAACAATTTTCACATCGTCGCCCGGGCGATACTTACTGACCTTTTCCTGCAATTCTGCTGAAGAATTTACACGCTGTCCTCCTACGCTGATGATAACATCGCCCGCTTTAATACCGGCTTCGCGCGCAGCTCCGTTTTCGGTAACGCCACCTACATACACGCCTTCCAAGGCACCGAGATCATATTCTTCGGCAATTGCTGCGGTTACATCTCCAATATTTACTCCAAGTAATGCACGCTGTACTTCTCCGAATTCTTTCAGGTCTTCCACTACTTTTCCAGCTATTGAAATTGGAACAGCGAATGAATAACCTGTATAAGAACCGGTTCGCGATGCAATTGCCGTATTGATCCCAACAAGATTTCCCTGTTGATTTACCAGGGCACCACCACTGTTCCCGGGATTTACAGCAGCATCGGTTTGAATAAATGATTCGATGGAATACTGATCTTCATTAATGCCAAGATTACGTGCCCTGGCACTTACAATGCCTGCTGTTACAGTTGAAGTGAGATTGAACGGGTTACCAACAGCCAACACCCATTCTCCCAATTTTAAATCATCGGAATTCCCATATTTAAGATATGGCAAATTTTCCGTTTCAATTTTTAAAAGGGCGATATCGGTTGATAGATCTGTTCCAATTAAACGTGCTTCAAACTCACGCTTGTCATTTAGAATTACCTTTATCTTCTGAGCTCGTTCAATTACATGGTTGTTGGTAACAATATAACCGTCGTCAGAAATGATTACACCAGATCCGTATCCTGTTGCGAGTTGTGGTTCCTGGTTGCGGCGTAATCCAAAAAACTCATCGAAAAACGGGTTGCCGCTCGACCATCCTCCGTCCCGCATCGATTGCGTAGCAATGTGGACAACGGTATGAATCGATTTTTCAGCGGCAAATGTAAGGTCGGGCATATTTGCCTCCCCATCAGCAAAAAGGTTTGCATATTTAACGGGGTGCTCTTCTTTGATAGTTACCACCTCGGTTTTATCGAAAAACGAACTGTATAACCAAACTGCCAAAAATGCACTTGCCATAACCAGCAAAAAAGAAAATGCATATTTTCCGAAATTCTTCATAGCTTTTTAACTTTAATCAATATTTTGAATATTTGTGCTCTTTAGAACACAAATATGCTGCCAGTGTTTGCTTTAAATCTCCCCCTAATTTTTCATTTTGCATAATTTAACAATCGATTCTGCTTTTTGTTAAAAAGTAACAATTCAAAAAAAAGAATGTGCTAATTTGTCAGCCGTACATTTATTTCACCCTTTTTTCAGGAACAATAAACCATTTGCTGTCGAGTTCAGCAGGTTTATATTCCCGGATATGTTTGATTGCTTCTTCCGAATTTTTAGCCGGATAATAAAGTTCCCTGTATATTTCTTTGGCAAACAATTCAGTAAAAGAAACCTCAAATTGTTTAAAAAGGTACTTATAAAAATCATTCGTATTAATAAAAACAACCGGTTTTGTATGGTAAGAAAGTTGCCGAAGTGTTAAAACCTCGAGAATTTCTTCAAGTGTACCAAACCCGCCGGGCAACGCAATAAATGCATCGGACATTTCACGCATTTTGAATTTCCGCTCCTGCATGTCGCGTGTAATAATTACCTCGTGTGCATTTACCGAAGCCAGTGAACGCTCAATCAATCGTTCCGGCAAAATGCCGATTGTTTTTGCGCCTTTCTTAGCTGCTGAAATGGTAACAGCCTCCATCAATCCTACATTAGCACCACCATTAATTAAGGTATGCCCCTGCTCTCCAATTAATTGCCCCAGCCTTTCAGCTTCTTTAAAGTACAATGGATTGATAGCATTGCTCGATGATGAAAACACGCAAATATTCATGACCTTTTCTGAGAACAAAAGTTATTATTACAAAAATTATACATCAATATTTGCATAAGTTGCATGCTCTTCGATAAACTGGCGGCGAGGCGGAACATCGTCTCCCATTAGCATGGAGAAAATATGATCGGCCTCGGCGGCATTTTCGATAGTAACCTGCTGAAGTGTACGGTTTTCAGGATTCATAGTAGTTTGCCAAAGCTGTTCTGCATTCATCTCACCCAAACCTTTGTAACGCTGCTGATTGATATTACTTTCTATTCCTCCGGCCCACTCATCTATTACCTGCCGGCGCTGCTGTTCGGTCCATGCATACGTTTCTTTTTTACCTTTTCGCAACAGGTACAGCGGGGGTGTGGCAATGTACAGATATCCGCGTTTTATCAATTCCTGCATATACCTGAAAAAGAATGTCATAATCAGTGTTGCAATGTGGCTTCCATCCACATCGGCATCGGTCATGATTACGATTTTGTGGTAACGCAGTTTTTCAAGGTTCAACTCTTTCGAATCTTCTTCGGTACCGATTGAAACTCCCAGTGCGGTAAAAATATTTTTGATTTCTTCGTTTTCAAAAATTTTATGCAGCATCGCTTTCTCCACATTGAGGATTTTTCCTCTTAGCGGAAGAATAGCCTGGAATTTACGGTCGCGGCCTTGTTTGGCGGTTCCACCTGCCGAGTCGCCCTCAACAAGAAAAACTTCGCTCAAAGACGGATCTTTTTCAGAGCAGTCGCTCAGTTTTCCGGGCAATCCGCCACCAGTCAATGCACTTTTCCGCTGAACCATTTCGCGGGCTTTCCGGGCGGCGTGGCGTGCCTGTGCAGCCAATACCACTTTGTTAACAATCGACTTTGCTGATTTTGGGTTTTCCTCCAAATAATGGGCAAGCGCTTCACTTACTGCCTGATCAACGGCCAGACTAACTTCGGAGTTCCCCAGTTTTGTTTTTGTCTGACCTTCGAATTGGGGCTCGGCAACTTTTACAGAAATTACCGTGGTCAACCCTTCGCGGAAATCGTCGCCACTGATATCGAATTTTAATTTTGTCAATAAACCCGACTGGTCGGCATAATTTTTTAATGTCCGGGTCAGTCCGCGTCTGAAACCGGTGAGATGGGTTCCTCCTTCAATTGTATTGATATTATTCACATATGAATGAATATTCTCGGAGAAGGTGTTATTGTATTGCATGGCAATTTCCACCGGTATGTTATTCTTTTCGGTTGTAATATGAATTACTTCCGGAATAAGTTTAACACGTGTATCATCAAGGTATTCAACAAATTCTTTCAGGCCTTCATCTGAATAATATTCATTGATTTTGGAATTGCCTTCTTCGTCTTTCTCACGCTCGTCGGTAATTGAAAGACGAATACCTGCGTTCAAAAATGCCAGTTCACGCAAACGCGCTGCCAGAATTTCATATTTGTAGACGGTCGTTTGAAAAATATTTTCATCGGGTTTAAAAGTTATAATTGTTCCCGTTTGATCGGATTCACCTACCACTTTTACATCTTCTTTGGGCTTTCCTATGGCATATTCCTGCTCCCACACTTTTCCATCGCGGTGAATTTCAGCTTTTAAATAGGATGAAAGCGCATTCACACATGAAACTCCAACACCGTGCAATCCACCTGAAACCTTATAAGAATCTTTATCGAATTTACCACCGGCGTGCAAAACGGTCATTACAACCTCAAGCGCCGATTTATTGCTTTTTGTATGTTTTTCGGTGGGAATCCCACGGCCATCGTCCTTAACACTTACTGAATTATCTTCATGAATAATTACATCAATGTTTTCACAATACCCAACCATGGCTTCATCTATTGAATTGTCTATCACCTCGTAAACCAAATGGTGCAGACCTTTTTCATTGGTATCGCCAATATACATCGACGGACGCTTCCTGACAGCTTCGAGCCCTTCAAGTACCTGAATGCTTTCTGCTGAATACAATTTGTTTTCTTCGATGGGGATTATTTCTTTTTTTAATTCGCTCATTCTGCTGTATTAATTTGTTTTGTTCTTTTTTATTATTGACACAATAAATCACACTGACACAAAACGTGCCAGCATGTTGTTATTCAAGCATTTAAAAAATTAATTTTAAGTCAACTAAACTATGCCGCAAATATAACAAAATTAACGGGAAAACCGGGACTTTTCAGGCGATTTAAAGCCATACTTTTCAACAAGTTATCAACCTGAAAATGAGCATAAAAAGCAAGGTGCCGAAAGCATGATAAAAAGTATTTTTTACTGCCTGCTTCGCAATCGATAAAATTGCATTAAAATGCATAACTAATGCCACCCAGAACATTAAAACTCTGCACCGGGTAACCGAGCCAGCGCTGATAGTTCTGAAATCCGAAATTGCTGAGTTGTGCAAATGCAGAAAACTGCTCGGTAAATTTGTAATTTGCATTAAAATTCAGGTCGAAAACCACGGGCAGATTGTACATGTGCATTTGCAAATCTGCCACATCAAGCACATCGTTACCTGTAAACGGACCCGGATTGAAGCCATAGGTTTCGAGCAAAAGAGCTTTGCGTTGACCTGTAAAGAAAAGATCGGTAGTTACATTCAGTTGCTCCGATATTTGGTAACCCAACGAAAATTTGGCATCCCAGTCGGGCATATTCCAGGCTTCTTCCTGGTTTTCCATTTTATAAACGTAGTAGTTCCCCGAAATCAGCAGGTTTATTTTTTCGTAGGCTGTATGAAAAATTTCCACATTAAATTTCAATAAATCGAGATCATCGTAAATTACTCCAAAATCATTGTCGGTAACTGACGGGTTAGGAGTAGTCCCGGGATCAGGATAATCGTATTTAAAAAGATAGTATAGCGGTTTATCCTTTATCATGGAATAATCCACTGCAATTTTAAAATTGGTTTTTGGGGCAAATTTCCCGTCAAACCCTCCGTAAAAATGAAACTGCTCAAAGGTATTTTTTACATCGTGATACGGATCGACAAACGGATTTTCGTAGGCGATTTTTGAGTAATGGTTGTTCACATAATTCCCGTCGACACCTGCAAAAATATTAATGATTTCTTTAACAGGAACAAGGTTAACCCGAACATTGGGAGCCAGTTTTGCTTTTGCTTCCGAATCATCGTCGAGCACAAACCAGCTTTTAAATCCAAGTTTAATATTGGCCACTTCGCCGCCAATCTGATAGGCAGGCTGAGCGGTCAGCCATATTTGCTGGCTTTTGCCAATTTCTGCCAGCGATTGGGTGAATACCTCATCGGCACGTACAAAGGTTGCACCTGCCTCCAAAAATCCGGTGCCGTTGTAATATGGTTTCCGTACATCGGCCATGAATTCGCCAAAATGCTCGCGCTGGCCGGTTTTGGTTCCAAAATAATGATAGAGAAAATCAAAATCGAACGCAAAATCGCTGCTTCGTGCAGTGCTGTTATCGAGGTTAATATTGAATGTTCCTTTGGTAAAAGTTTGTCTTTCACCAAAATAATTCACCTCCTGATCTTCTTCTTTTAGTATTTCAGGGACTTCCTGACCAGGGTAGCCGTAATAATTGAATCCCTGATGATCGACTCCCAGATTCACTGACAAAACTGAATTCCGGGCCATGTGCTTGACAAACAATTCCGCTTCATTTTCAGAAAAAGGAGCATCTGCTTTGTAGCCGCTTTCGAGTTTAATATCTCCGTGCGACGACAAATGACGACCGTGCAAACCAAATAGCGTGCTCCGGCTGTTCTGGTTGTTGAAAAACACCTCGGCATAGGGCCGGTTGTAATTCCCCACTCCCGCTCTAACAAGACCAAACCCGGTATCGTCAGCAGGCTCCGAGGCGAATGTTGCAGCTTTTAGTGTATTCACCGAAAAAGTGTTGAAAATGGGTTGACTGAAAATACTGTAATTAAAACTGGGCTTTTCGTGATCAGCATCTTCAATTGTTGGCATATCGCTGATTTTATTGGCATCGGAAATGGAAGGATTGTAAGCCTTCACTACTTCCACTTCCCGGCTAAGCGTTGTGTCGCGCTGGGCGCCCGCCAGCAATGCAGAAGTGGCTAAAAATAAAAACAGGATGTATTTTAATTTATTTCTGAACATATTCATGAAATTTTAATTGTCTTTAATTTCTAACTGAAACGAACTGTCTTTGGCATTTTGCTGATCCATTTCTTCACGTGATTCAATGGCAGCCATTTTTTCGCGTGCCCGTTGTTTCACTCCGTCATTATCGGCGCTGTAATTCTCGAGCAGGCTGCGCAAGGTGTGTTTTGCCTGAAAATCATCGTCGCGGTCGAGGTAAATATCGGCAAGCAAAAGAAAAGCTTTTCCGAGCCAGAACTGGTAAGGCGTTCCTTTCGAAATAAAATCCATTATTTCTTCTTCGGCTTTTTGCTTTTGGCCATTATTGTAATAAATTTCTGAAACTAAAAATTTTGCCTCTGACCCCTGCTCAAGTTTTGTATCGGTTGCCACCGATTTTAACGGATCGAGCGCTGCCTGCTGATTTTCGGTCAGGTAATGCGATTTTCCGGAGATAAAATTGGCTTCCCGTTTCCAGGCTTCATTCACCACATCGGAATTTTTAACTTTTTGAGCTGCATCGATAGCTGACTTATAATTTTCGAGTTCGAAGTTGCACCGCATTTGTCCGGTATAAGCTTTCAGGCTGTTCCATTTGCTGTTGGCCACTTTTTCGAGCTTATTAAACAACTCCAGCGCCTCGGCAAACTGGTCGGCATTGAAAGTCAGTTCCGAAGCCCGCGAAAGTGCCTGCTCACTGAAAACATTGATTGGTTGGCGGGCCACATACGTATAATGCTCTTTGGCTTCGGAGTAGTTTCCCTGTTCATAAAAATATTCAGCCAGATAAAAATGGGCATTGGTGGCAAAACTGCCATTTGGAAACTGATCCAAATATTTTTCAAGCTGCGAGGCTGCCCGATCGTCTTCCGACATGTACAAACGTTCGGCAGCCATATAAGTCAGTGAATCCTGTTCCGAAGTTGTAACATTTATGCCTTCGCCCAGTTGCCGGGTATAAGCAAAATAAGCATCTACATTGTTCATTTCAACATAACTGTTTCGGATACCCGAAAGCGCTGTTTGTGCTTCGGGTGTGCCCGGGAATTCCTCTACAACTTCTTTGTAGCGCGCAAGTGCCTGATTGAAATCGCCGTTGTTGAAATTTATCAAACCAAGCTGCAGCAGGGCTTTGCGGTAAAAACTACTTTCAGGATGGTTGTTAATGATTTTCCGGTAATTTTCGATGGCGGCAGAATAATTTCCCAGGCGTTCGTTGGCCCGTCCCAGTTCAAAAAGGGCATCATCCACATAATCGGAATTGGGAAATCCGTCCAGCAATTTTTCCAAAGAATTGGTTTTTGCCTGCAAATTGCGTTGCAATCCCTGGCAAAATGCAATCTGATACAATGCGTAATCAGCTTCAAATATTCGCATGTCAAACGCTTTCTGATAATTTTGATTAGCCAGCGAATAATCGGTATTCAGGAAATAGTAATCCCCCACCCTGTTATAGGCATCAGCCATTTTTTCGCTGCGCCGGCCTTCATTTGAATTGATATAGTTTCGAAAATGCGAAGCTGCCGAACGGTAATCTTCCAGTTTAAAATAGGCGTATCCCAGGTTGTATTCTGCATCGCTGAATTCAGGAAGGGAAAAAGCCCCGGGGGTACGTAAAAATTCGGTGTAGACAGATACCGAACCGTTGTAGTCGCTAACCCGGTAAAGTGCTTCTGCTTTCCAGTACAAAGCGCGGGCCTTCAGTTCGCGGGTGTAGCTTCCGTGATCGAGCGACATGTCAAAAAAGTCGATGGCCTGACTGTAGGCCAGGTTATTAAACAGCTCGAGGCCGCGGTAAAAAGTTACCCGCTGGTAAGCCCGCAAAATCGAGGGCGTTTTGTTTTCAATTTTCTCGATGGAGCTTATGGCGTCCTGGTAATTCCGGGTAACCATAAAAACATCGGTCAGGTAACGGTAAGCTTCCGAATTTCTTTCAGAATTTGGGTACAACTCTATATAGCGGTCAAATGCTTTTATGGTTTCGTTAAACGGAGAATAGGAAAGCTCGTAGGTGAGTTTTGCATAACTGAAAAGCGCATCTTCCTTAATCCGTTCGTTAAAATCGAATTCTGAAGCAGCTTCAAAAGCAACCCGCGCCTTTTCTTTCTCATCCAGGTTGATGTATGCATCAGCAAGGTGATAATAGGCATTTTGGGTCATTTCATCTTTTCCTTTTGATGCATTCTCGAGCAACGGCACAGCCTCAGCATACTGACCGGTAATGTAGTAGCAGTACCCAAGAATGTAGTTATCCTCGCGCGTTTTCAGGCCCGGTGTTTCATAATAAGTTTCAAGGTAAGGAATTGCCTTTTCGTATTCGCGTAAATGAAAATAAGAGTCGCCAATAATTTTCGACAATTCAGTTTGGTGCTCTCCCGCTACTTCATCGATGATGGAAACGGTGTAGTCTACCACATCCTGGTATTTCTGCTGCTTGTAATAAATATGACTTACATACATTGGAATTACCTGAGAATATGTGGGATCGTTGTTGAGTTTTGAAAAACCTTCGAGTGCAGCCTGGAAATTTTCGCGCAGGTACATAATGTGTGCCCAGTAATAACTGGCCGGACGGCTGTAAATGCTGTTGGCGTCTTTCACCTCATCGAATTCTGTAAGCGCCCGATCCTCATTATCCATCATCAGGTGGGCATATCCGTTTTGGTACTGTACCTGAATTTGCTCATCCGGGCTAAGCTCAGAACGATCGACCTCTTCATAGTTTCGCAAAACTGCGCCGTAATGTTTTTTGTCGAAATAGTAATTCCCCAGGTTCAGGTATGCGCGGTTTAAATACGGGCTTTCAGGATGATCCTCCACGAATTTATCCACCATGCGGTAGCCCGACTGCAAGCCGGCTTTTAAAGCTGAAACAGCTTTGAAATAGGCTGTTTCGGAATGCAGTTCCGATTCTGGTTCCACCTTTTTCTGAATTTTCTCGAACTGCCGGTAAGCCGAATTGTATTTTTCCTGCCTGAACAGTTCGCGGGCCAGTTCAATTTCCTCTTCAATAGTATTGTAATAGGCTGTTTGCTGAGAGAAAACAGAAACAGAATAAAAAGCAAAAAATGAAAAAATAATTAAAATCCGTATTGTTCTCATGCTTTTGTTTTATTTGATAAACCAAATAGCAGGGCTTTTTGCCGGGCTACCAAAAGATTCGCAAAAATTTGAATCAAATATCTAAAATAGAAATTATCATTCTGAAGTATCATGTAAAAACTTCCAATTTTCTTAACATGAAACTGTTTATTTCTTTTGTTTATTATACAGACAGGTAAAAAAATTACCGGTTCGGAACTAAAACCGCCTGCTGATTTTGAAAAATGCCGAAGAAAATCAGCGCTCCTGCAAAAAGGGTTCAAAAATTAATATCAATCTTTTTTCTTCGTTTTCCCAGGTAAGTTCACTTGCCGCAACTTTCAGGTTATCTTTCCATTTTTGCCTTTTCGCCTCATCAAATAAGGCCAGATTTATTTTGGCGGCTAATTTTTCTGGTTCCAGCGAACCCGCTATTTCCCCAATTCGATAACGGGTAACAATTGCGGCCATCTCGGGCAGGTTGGTAACCAGCACCGGCACCTCCGCCTGAATGTAGTCGAACAGTTTATTGGGAAGTGCAAACCGGTAATTCAATCCAACATCCTCTTCAACCGAGAGCCCCAAATCGGCAGTGGGTGTAATTTTGGCCAGTTCACTAATGGGCAACCGCCCCAAAAATTCTACTTTGTTTTCGAGCTTTTCCTGCTGAACCAGTTTTTCAAGTTGCACCCTGATATCGCCATCGCCGGCAATTAAAAGCCGCGCATGGTTCAGATATTTCATTGCGAGAATGGCCTGCTCAAGTCCCCGGTGTACATTGATGGCCCCCTGGTACAAAACCGTTTTTTCATTTTTCTCCGATCTCGCAGGCGAATCTTTTTTTAATTGGCTTGCCATCGGAAAATTTCTGACAACCCGAAAAGATGTGCCGTATTTTTGGCGGTAAATTTCAGCAATGGAATCACAAACTGTGTATGCATATTTCAGTTTTGGCAGCGTTCTTTTTTCCAGCCACTCCCAGGTTTTCTGAACAGCCGGCCGGTTAACAAGTTCCGGAACTTCAGTAAAATATTCATGACTGTCGTAAACCAGCGGTTTGTTTTTCAGTTTCGAAGCCAGAAAATTTGCCGGCAGTGTATCGAGGTCATTTGACAGCAGAACATTGAATTTTGCAAAAAGCAAAAAAAGAAACAACCTGAAATTGAAACAGGCATAAAACAGCGGACCTTTTTTAAAAAGCAACCGGAAACGTTTTGTTTGATAAGTTCTTTTTTCAACAGGTAAACTCCCGGGCAATCTTCTGCCAATGAGCAATACTTTAAATCCCATTTTCACAAGCGAAGTACACACTTTATGCACCCGGTTATCGGAAACCAAATCGTTGGTAACCGAAACAATGATTCGCTTTTTGGTTCTCTTCTTCAATTTAAAATTATTGCGTTATCTGAAATAATAACTGTAAAAATGAGAAAAAATTTCCTGATTGGTGAAGGTTCCTTTAATCAAACCGCACTATTTCGGAGGATTTGTTTTTAAACAGTGAAGCCGGTTATTTGTTTCCTGATTAATAAAATTGAAAAGATTTAAAAGAAGACATAAAAGTTTTAAATTCTTTCTTTTACTTTGCAACAACATGAGTGATTCGCATGAACATCGTCACGGCACATCCCACAAAAAAGCTTTTGCCATTGGCATAGGACTCAATCTTATCTACGTTGCAGTGGAGGTTTTTTACGGGTTGATAGCGAATTCATCGGCGTTGCTGGCCGATGCCGGTCATAATGCCAGTGATGTACTGGGGCTGGTTTTTGCCTGGACTGCAACCTGGCTGGCAACCATAAAACCCAAAGGAAAATACACTTATGGTTTGCGAAAAACAACCATTCTTGTTTCTATAATCAATGCTGTTCTTTTATTCGGTGCAGTAATTGCAATTGGCTGGGATGCATTTGGGAAATTGCAAAACCCGGAGCCGGTGGCAGGCAAAAAAGTTATGATTGTAGCCGGAATTGGTTTTATTATCAATGCACTGACAGCGCTTCTGTTTATCAAAGGTCAAAAACACGATTTGAATATTAAAGGTGCTTTTCTGCACATGGCTGCTGACGCCGGAGTTTCGCTGGGAGTAGTAGTTGCTGGATTGCTGATATACCTGACCGGCAAACTCTGGATCGACCCGGTGATGAGCTTTATAATTATTGCAGTAATCCTTTGGGGAACATGGCGGTTGTTTATGGATTCGGTAAACCTGGCGCTGGATGCCGTTCCAAAACATGTTGATTTGGATGAGGTGCGCAAATACATCGAGTCGAAAAACGGCGTTGAAAGTTTACACGACCTGCATATTTGGGCCATGAGCACCACTCAAATTGCACTTACCGCTCACCTTGAAATGCCGCATGGCGGAAGCGACCGGTTTATTGCCGAACTGCAGCAGGAACTGAAAAATAAATTCGGAATCGGGCATACAACTTTCCAGATTGAAAGAAAAAGCCTCGATATTAATTGTGAAACCGACTGTTAATTCATTTTTTTTGATGGAAATTTTTACACGAAATCATAAAGTAGCACAGCTCATCAGTCATAATTATCATTTGCTGCCTGTTTTCAACCGGTTCGACATAAAACCCGGACTGAAGGACAAAACGGTGGAAGATATTTGTACCGAGAAATCTATAAATCCCGAATTTTTTCTTGCCATAGTTAATACTTATCACAACGAAGATTATTTCCCCGAAAATGAATTACTTTCTTTTTCGCCGCTCGAAATAGTCGGCTACCTCAAAAAAACGCATAAATATTATACCGGCTATGTTTTGCCGAAACTCGATCTTTTACTCGGGCAACTCATAAAAAGCAGTTCTTCAATTTCGAAAGATTTGCAAATGGTGGATGTGTTTTACAAAAAATACAAAAAAGAACTCATTCTGCACATTAACGATGAAGAGGAAAGGGTTTTTCCGTATGTTATCCAACTGGCAGAGGAGCACCGGAAACAAGCCGGTTATACCATCCGATTGTTTGAAAAAGAACATACAAACGTAGATGAAAAACTGAATGACCTGAAAAACTTAATCATAAAATATGTTACGCCGGATTACGATGAAAATATCTGCAACGAATTTTTAATAACGCTTTACAGGTTTGAAAAAGACATAAAAGATCATGCCCGTATCGAGGACAAAATAATGCTTCCCATCACCCTCGAAATTGAAAAAAAACTGTGTGAATGAACCGGAAAATTTTCATAATTCATTCCTCGGAAATTGTCAGAAAAGGGCTGGCTGCAATTTTGCGTAATTATTTCAATTACGAAATATTTATGCTGGAAAACCTGGAAGCGCTTAACGGGTATCGCGATTTAAAAGGACAAAATATAATTTTGATAATTCAGGAAACGCTTTTACAGGGCATAAACCCGGCGTTGCCTTTTGAAAAATACAATCAACCCAAAATTATTATTTTCAGGAACAGTCATCCACACATTTCGCCTGTGCCTCCTTTTTGCGAAGAAACCATTGGTTTAGAAACGTCTTCTCTTCAGATTCAGGAAGTCATTTCCTGTTGCTGGCAAACAAAAGGACAGAAATCCCAAAAATCAGCAAGCGAAGAGTTGACCACACGCGAAAAAGATGTGCTGCGGCTGGTGGCGCTGGGTCATACCAACAAAGCCATTGCCGAAAAATTATACATCAGCATTCACACGGTCATTTCGCACCGGAAAAACATCACCGAAAAAACCGGCATTAAATCCATATCAGGATTAACGGTTTACGCCATTCTCAATAACCTCATCGACACCGACACCATCAACCCCGAAAATCTCATCTGAAAAAATATCCCTATTTCTTGGGATTTCACCCCCCAAATTCTGTCAGTAGATTTGCCAGCGACAATTATTAAGAATATTTCTAAATTGATTAACATGAAGCGAAATTTATTGATTGCACTTTTTTTAACCTTATCAGTTTCTGCATTTGCGCAACCTGCCGACAGTATTCCTGAAAACCGTTATTTTAATGTGGCTGAAAGACTTTTGCACACAGATGGGAGCCTGAAAATTGGGGGATATGGCGGAGTTCATTACAACCAGCCGTTAAATTCAGATATCCGCCAAAATGGATTGATGGATGTTCACCGCTTTATTATGCTTCTTGTTTACAGTTTCAGCAATAAAACCCATTTTATTTCTGAGATTGAATTTGAACATGTAAAATAAGTTTACATCTAGCATGCCTTTTTGCAGCACAAACTGAGTAACAGCATCAATTTGAGGGCCGGCCTGCTGCTAACACCTATGGGCATAACAAACGAGTACCACGAGCCCACTATGTTTTTTGGTGTGGAGCGGCCACTGGTCGACAAATACATAGCGCCCACAACCTGGCGCGAGATTGGTGCAGGTTTTATGGGGTACGTTTTGCCGGCATCGATAAAATACCAGGCTTACATTATGAACGGATTTAAAAGTTATGATGGCAGGGGAATTTTAAATGGAAGCGGCCTGAGAAGCGGCAGGCAAAAAGGAGCAAAAAGTATTTTCAGCTCGCCTAACTTTGCCGGAAAGGTGGAATATTTTGGTATACGTGGGTTGAACCTCGGGGTGTCTTTGTATGCAGGAAAAACACAAAGCACTTTGTATGATGGCATTGAAAAAGGCAATGACGCTCAACTGGCTGTTGCTGATTCATCGGTAGCAGGAATTACCATGCTTGGGCTTGATGCACGTTACTCGGTGAGCGGTTTGCGGTTGAAAGGCCAGCTTTATTACACCAGTCTTTCCAATACCGATCAATACAACTGGTTTACTGCAACGGACGGAAATCCGAATGGCCTGGGAAGCTCGATGACCGGATATTACATTGCTGCAGGCTACGACATATTCAACCGCTCAGAAAATATTAAATCTGAACTAACACCATTTGCAAGGTA
>CAYUBV010000013.1:0-22146 GCA_964443035.1 uncultured Tangfeifania sp. | reverse complement strand
CGAGCAGGATGTTCAGAATCATGGAGAAATTAAACAACGCAAAATAAAGTCCGTAGCTTTGATCCCCTACCAGGTTTTGCACGGTGCGGTCGATCCCAAAAATCCAAAATGGTTTGATTAAAAGGTTGAGAAAAAGCAGTAATATAAGGTTAGTTACAAATTTCCGTTTCAAAACAATTTGAATCAGTCGGTTAATGAATCAGGCATAAAAAAGAAGTTATGTTTGTGGTGCTTTTGATCGTTAAACGGCACCAACTCTTTTTTATGAAGGATAAACGCAGAATATCCCAGATTATTTAAAAATGAGAAACATTTTTCCCGGTTTTCATTTTCCCATAATTCGCAATAAATTAAAGGGTTGTTTTTCCTGATGATTTTTTCGGCGCCTTTCAGCACAAAATACTCGAAGTTCTCCACATCGATTTTCATCCCGGTTATTCTTTTCCCGGTATTTTTCAGTTCCTGAAAATCATCGAGACGAACCATGGGCACTTCAAACTTGAGCCCGGTGTTGTTTTCGGATATATCTTTGTGGACTGCATGACTCAGACCATGCATGGGAACGTTGTTAATTACCGGCATAACCATTTCAAGCGTCCTGTTCTCATCGCCGAGTGCCAGCATAAACTCCCTGATGTTTTTCAGCCCGAATCTTTTTTTTATTCGCCTGAGAACTTCCATGTTTATTTCCAGCGGTTCAAAAGAAAAAATGGTACTTTGGGGAAGTCTTTTTGCCAGGTAATAACTGGTAACGCCAATGTTTGCGCCCAAATCCAACACAATTCCCCCGTGGGGCAGCAGTTTAAGAAAATGAAAAAAATCGCGCTCTTTTTTGTCCCACCTGATTTTTGCAATCACAAAAAAAGCAAAAACATACAAGTAGGTTTTGAACCCCA
Organism: uncultured Tangfeifania sp.; assembly: GCA_964443035.1. GTDB lineage: Bacteria > Bacteroidota > Bacteroidia > Bacteroidales > Prolixibacteraceae > Tangfeifania. Next base: position 21,250 of record CAYUBV010000013.1, on the reverse strand, counting down.
GTGTTTTTTGAAGAATGTATTTTACAAATGTCTTCATGAAATTTTGTTAAGCTGCAAAGATATTGGAATTTTATTTCTAATTTCATCATCCTGTTATGAGAATTGCTGTAAATACAAGGTTGTTACTAAAAGATAGGCTGGAAGGGATTGGCTGGTTTACGTTTGAAACGTTAAAACGGATGACAAAAAACCATCCCGAACATGAATTTATTTTCATTTTCGATCGGCCCTGGTCGGAAGAATTTATTTTTTCTGAAAATGTTACCCCGGTTGTCACAGGCCCGCCGGCACGCCACCCGGTTCTTTTTTATATCTGGTTTGAGTTTCAAATTCCACGTATTCTGAAAAAATATAAAGCCGACCTGTTTTTGTCGCCCGACGGTTATCTGTCGTTAAATACAAAAATCCCGCAGCTTGCAGTGATACACGATATCAGTTTTGTGCACCGCCCCGGGGATTTACCCTGGCTGAAAGACCGGTATTACAATTATTTCTTTCCCCGCTTTGCACACAAAGCAGCACGTATTGCCACGGTTTCTGAATATTCGGGAAACGACATTGCCCAATCGTTTAATATTGACCACAACAAAATAGATATTGTATATAATGGTATAAATGAGGAAATTACGCCAATTCCACCTGAAAAACAGGAAAACATCAGAAAAAAATATACAGATGGAAACGCTTACTTCTTATTTGTGGGTGCTCTTCATCCGCGAAAAAATGTAACCGGGCTGTTAAAAGCTTTCGATGCGTTTAAAACCTTCGATAAAAAAAATATAAAACTGGTAATTGTAGGTGGACAAATGCATAAAACCGGAGAAATTTTTAACACCTTCCAAAATATGCGCTTCAGAAATGACGTTATCTTTACCGGCCGGATTCCGACAGCCGAACTGCATGATGTTTTAGGTTCGGCAATGGCGCTTACTTTTGTCCCTTATTTCGAAGGGTTTGGAATACCCGTGATTGAAGCCATGAGCGCCGGCGTTCCGGTTATTTGTTCCGGTACCACATCATTGCCGGAGGTTGGAGGAGACGCTGTGCTATACGCTAATCCGCTGCAAATCGATCAGATAACCAATGCAATGATGAAAATTTCCGGTGATCCGGAACTGAGAACCAAATTAATTGAAAAGGGATACAAACAGAAAGAAAAGTTTAGCTGGGATAAAACTTCCCGGTTGTTGTGGAGGAGCGTGGAACGGGCTCTTCAGTGAAATTCAACTCATCGGTGCAGACATCTGCAACAATTCGCTGGTTTTTATTGTTAATTATTTTTGTATCTTATTGCAAAATAAATCTGACAGAAATGAAAAATCCAAGTGTTGTATTCAGTTTTCTTTTAATCTTTAATTTCTTTTTTTTGAGTAAGCCTATTGTGGCCCAGCCTGACGGAGCGGCCCTTTACCAGCAGTACTGCGCTCAGTGCCACGGCACCGATTTAGATGGTGGAAATGCATCCAGTTTGATTGACGGCATCTGGCAATATGGCGACGCAACCAGCTACATCACCCGCAATGTTAAATTCGGAATCCCACATCTGGGAATGCCTTCTTATGAAAAATCACTTTCCAATGAGGAAACCCGGGCAGTTGTTCAGTATGTTTTAGATGCTGAAAAAGAGACGGGGGCTGTTGAACCGCCTACACCAAATATGCTCGAAACCATGGACTACGAAATGGAAGTGGAAACGTTTGCCGAAGGACTTGAAATTCCGTGGGCAATTGATTTTATCAACGGGCAAACAGCCCTGATAACTGAGCGACCGGGAAGGTTGCGAATGGTTAAAAACGGCAACCTGCAAACCGAACCTGTCAGAAATACTCCTGAAGTTTTGCACGAAGGACAGGGTGGACTTTTGGATGTAGCCGTCGATCCGGAATATGAAAACAATGGATGGATTTACCTCGCCTACAGCCATGTGCCGGAAAACGCATCCACCGGCAACAGACCGCCAGCCATGACCCGGATTGTGCGCGGAAAAATTGAAAACAATACCTGGTCCAGCCAGCAGGTTTTATTTGAAGCGCCGGACGAAACATACCAGACAACGCGTCATCATTACGGAAGCCGGATTGTTTTCGACCCGGACGGATACCTATATTTTGCGGTTGGCGACCGCGGAGCAGGTTCCCAGGCACAGGACCCATCGCTGCCCAACGGAAAAGTACATCGGATATACAAAGACGGAACCATACCAAAAAACAACCCTTTTGTTTCTGACAAGGATGCCATGCACACCGTTTACAGCCTGGGCAACAGAAACATCCAGGGAATGGCCATTCACCCTGAAACCGGTGAACTCTGGGCAACAGAACACGGTCCGATGGGGGGCGATGAACTCAACCTGATTGAAGCCGGAAACAATTACGGCTGGGAAACCATCACCTACGGATTAAATTACAATGGCACAGTTATTTCAGAACACACCCACAAACCGGGGATGGAACAACCCATTCTCTACTGGACACCATCTATTGCAGTTTGCGGACTGGATTTTTACCGGGGTGATTTATTTGAAAAATGGGAAAACCGTTTGCTGGTTGGGGCATTAAAATACGAAGAAGTGCGGTTGCTCAATATTGAAGATGAAAGAGTGATGCACCAGGAAGTAATACTGAAAGGCGCCGGGCGTGTGCGCGATGTATCAACCGGGCCTGACGGGGCCATTTATGTTGTGACAAACAGCCCCGGAAAAGTATTGAGACTGACACCGAAAAACATTAAATAAAAAAGGGAGCCTCTGCTCCCTTTTTTGCTGTTTAATTATTGATTCTATGAAGAATTACACTAATAATTTCTAGTGTGTATTTTCTAAAGAACTATCTGTTCTTTTAAACCATAACCGGTTTCCAACACTGTAATATTGTTTCTGAATTTCAGGGTTTTCAGACACATCTTCGGAAGTATACGGGAAATGCGGAACCAATACATCATCGCCTTTATTCCAGTTGGCAGGAGTCTGAACCTTTTCTAAATCGGTTGTTTTTAAAGCTTCAACCAGGCGTATAATTTCAGAAATATTACGCCCCACTTCCATCGGGTAAAAGTTTACCGAACGAATGGTGTTGTTCGAATCAATCACAAAAACTCCGCGGATATCACGGTTTGTGCTCACAGGTTTATGCAGCATTCCGTAAGTTTCGGACGCCTTTGCTCCATGGTCGTCAATAATCGGGAAATGAATTTTTTGAGAGCCTCTTCCTTTGTAATCCAGTTCTTCGATGTGCGCTTTCCACAGGTGATGAATTTTAAGCTCATCGGTTGAAATAACTGCAACTTTTAAATCCAGTGCTTCAAAATCATCATGGTGATAAGCCAGTTCCAAAAGCTCTGAAGTACAAACAGGAGTAAAATCCTGTGGATGACTAAAGAGAATTTTCCAGCTTTTGCCAAAATCTTCAGGGAAAGTCATTTTACCGTTCGTGGTTTTCGCGGTGAATGAGGGAGCTTTTGATCCAATTAAAGGGATTTCCCCTTTTGCGAACGCACTGCCTGCCATAAAAGCAAACAACGCAACTGTTACAAATAATTTTTTCATAATTTATTATTTTTAGAATTTAAATTCGCAGCTAAGTTACCGCTCTAATATGCCCATGTAAACCCTTAAAATTATTCTTACAGAAAACCAACAGGTTGTTGCATACTTAAAAAATTATTTTCTCTGGCTAAAAAATATCTATTTGTCAGTTCTGAACGTCAAATAAATCTTAATACTGACAATCTGATACAATAATTGAGAAATTAATTTACGCCTGCAAATAAAAACTAAAAGATATTTTAAGACTCTTTAACATTTGGAACGCCAGAAAAATGAACTTTTAGTTCAAAAATTCTAAAACAAAAGAAAGCTCTAAAAATTAAATACTTACATTAAAAAAATATCCGTATATTGGATGAAATTCAAAAGCGTACCAGATTTTCCAGCATTGAGAATAGCTATTAAATACATATGTTTGATATGTCTCCTCTTTCCTGCACACAATAAATTGACGGGTCAGGAAGTAAAATTCCGACAATTGAGTATAAACGACGGATTGTCGCAAAACGCAGTTTTTGCCATTTTGCAGGACAGCAAAGGTTTTATGTGGTTTGGAACAAAAGACGGGCTGAACTGCTACGACGGATACAATTTTTTGATTTACCAGAACAATCCGTTCGATTCAACTACAATATCGGGCAATCATATTAATACGATGCTCGAAGACAAGCGCCGGAATATCTGGGTGGGAACCCTAAACGGAGGCCTCAATTATTATCTGAGAGAAAAAGAGATTTTCCTTCGTCTCCGGCTTAACCCGGAGCCTATGAATAGAAACAATGAACCGGAAGTTATATCGCTGGCACAAGATTCACTCAATAACATTTGGGTAGGAACAAACGGGGCCGGGCTATTCCGGATTTCCTTCAACCCTGAAAACGATTCTATAACCTCAATAAAACAATTTAAAGACGACCCGGGAACAAAAAACTCAATCAGCAACAACACCATCGCCTCGCTTTTTGTCGATAGCCGGGGTGTCCTTTGGGTCGGGACTATTAATGGGCTCAACCGGTATAATGCCTCAAATCAGTCTTTCACTTTTTTTGAGGTGAACACCAAAAACCCCGCAGCTCCGCAAAGTTCCGACCAAAAAATGGTGAGAAGCATTTTTGAAAGCACTAACAAGACTTTATGGTTAGGAACGCTGAGCGGGCTCGTCAGTTTTGACAGGGAAACCGGGGAATATGAATCGTTTCCGCATCATTACCAAATTTTTCGCTACGGCTGGGGAGTAATAAACCAAATTGCAGAAGATAACTCTGGATTTTTATGGTTGGCAACCCCCGGCGAATTGATGCGTTTCAATCCAAATAAACTTAAGTACGATTATTTCAGACATGATCCTTTCGATTCCAACTCCATTAGCGATAATACTGTTTCGAGTGTTACCATCGACAGAACCGGAATATTATGGGCAGGAACAGCCGGGCAGGGAATAAATATTTACGACCCACGATCGATCAGGTTTTCAACACTAATGAGAGAAAAAGATACAACTTCTCGTATTTCGGGTTTCAGTATTCGCTCGATACTGGAAGATAGCAACGGGATTGTTTGGGTTGGAACGGATGTGCTGTTCCGCTGGGATCGTGTTAAAAATGAATTAAAGAGTTACGAAACAAGTTCAAACACACCCAACGATTTTGGAAATACAGGACCCTGGTCAATCATAGAGGATTCAAAAGGAATAATCTGGACAGCTACCAGCGAGGGTGTATACCGTTACAATCCGGAAAATAAAAAAATACAGCAATATAAATTCGATCCAAAGAATCCAACGGGGTTACCCGAAAAAGATGTATACAGGGTTTTTGAAGATCGCCAAAATAACATCTGGGTAATTACAGAATTCTACTTATGCAGATTAATAAATATTGAAAAGGGAATTTTTGAACATTCACTGCGTTTACCGATTGCCGAAAGCAGCAAAACTCCCCAATCAGTAATTTATCAGGACAAACAAAATATTTTTTGGATCGGAACAAGAGGAGGATTAATCCGATACAATTCTGAAGAAAAATTGGTTACCCACTATAAAAGCAATGCTGTAAAAAATACAAGCCTCAATAATGATTTAATTAAATCAATTTGTCCCGACCCGTTTGAACCGGAAACCTATTTATGGATTGGTACCGGCGGAGGCGGGCTGAACCGCATTAATAAAAAACAAAATACAGTTGAATATATTACAGAAGCAGATGGGTTGCCCAACAATGTTGTTTACGGAATTTTACCCGACAAAAATGGCAACCTTTGGTTGAGTACCAACAAAGGATTATCAAAATTCGATTCTATGGAAAGAACCTTCAGAAATTACGATGTGGAAGACGGGTTGCAAAGCAATGAGTTTAATACGGGCGCATTTTTTAAAAGCAAAACCGGCGAATTGTTTTTCGGTGGAATTAAAGGATTAAACTATTTTCAGGGAGAAAACATTAAAAATAATCCGTACAAACCCAACGTGGTTTTAACCAAACTGAAAATTGACAATGAACCCGTTTCTCCCGGGAGTACAAATCCGTTTCTGCGAAAACCCCTTCAAACCACTGAGCATATTACACTTTCACACAATAATGATATCATTACATTTGAATTTGCAGCACTCGACTATTCGGCACCTGAAAAAAACCAATATGCCTATAAGCTTGAAAATTTTAACGACACATGGATTAACTCGGGTTCGGTAAAAAGCGCAACTTACACAAATCTTCCGCCCGGTGATTATACTTTCAGGGTAAAAGCATCGAACAACGATGGAGTCTGGAACGAGACAGGAACAAGCATGATGCTGACGATAACGCCGCCCTGGTGGAAAACCTGGTGGGCCTACATTTTTTATACTGCCCTGGTTTTCGCATCTGTCTGGATTCTCCGGCGGTACGAATTGAACAGAATTAAACTGAAAAACCAGCTCAGGATTGAAAAGGTAGAAAGTGACTCACTGCGCAAACTCGACCAGTTAAAATCACAGTTTTTTGCCAATATCTCACACGAATTCAGGACCCCGCTTACACTTATTTTGGGCGAAGTGGAGAGTGTAATGTCGTCAAAAATTGAATCGTCGGATAAAAACAAACTACAGGTAGCCGATAAGAATGCAAAAAAATTACTGACCCTGATAAACCAGTTGCTCGACCTTTCAAAAATCGATGCCGGCAATATGGATTTAAATATTGAAAAGAATAACCTTGTTTCATTTCTAAAAAATATATTCTTCTCATTTGAATCGCTTTCGGCTTCAAAAAATATCCTGTTGCTCTTTAATTCTGAAAAAGAAAACATTCCGCTTTATTTTGATCCCGTAAAAATGGAAACTGTTTTTTACAACCTCCTGTCAAATGCATTTAAATTTACCGACGGACCGGGGGAAATCTCGCTTGCAGTAAAATTAAAGGAACCATTAAAAGTTGAAATTTCGGTAGCTGACACAGGAATTGGAATACCACAGGAACAATTACCACACATTTTCGACCGTTTTTACCAGGCCGACAGTTCCAGCATCCGCACACACGGGGGAACCGGCATCGGACTTACTCTGGTAAAAGAACTTATTGAGTTGCACAAAGGGAAAATCCGGGCCGGCAGCACACCCGGAAAAGGAACGAATTTTACAATTGAACTGCCACTGGATGCTCCTTACAAAACAAGCAATACTTCAAAAGAAATAATAACCGCTGAACCTAAATACGATCAGGAGATTTTTGAACCGGAATCAGCAAAAACCATTAAATCGACATTTGCACCCGATGACGGGAAAGAAAAGTTCAAAAAATTGATTTTGATTGTTGAAGACAACCAGGATGTGCGCTACTACATCAGGGAGCAACTTGAAAACACCTACCGGATTTGTGAAGCCGGTGATGGAAAAAACGGCATTTCGATGGCCCGAAAAGAGCTGCCCGATCTTATTATAACCGACGTAATGATGCCCCGAATGGATGGTTATGAATTTTGCCGGAATATACGAAATGAAGAAATAACCAGTCATATACCGCTGGTGATGCTTACGGCCAAAGCCGGCTTTGATGACAAAATTCAGGGGCTCGAGACCGGGATTGATGCATTTCTTACAAAACCCTTTAGCGCCAAAGAATTAAAAATCAGGATAAAAAACCTGATTCACCAAAGGGAACAACTACGTAAACGGTTCAGTAATTCCACGGTTATCAGACCGTCGGAAGTTTCGGTGATTTCAGCAGACCAGAAATTTCTGAAAAAAACACTTGCAATTGTAGAAGCTAATTTTCACGATGAAAAATTCTCGGTTGAGCTGCTGGCCAACAAAACAAACATGAGTGTTTCGCAGTTGAACCGGAAGTTAAATGCCCTGATCGATCAGCCTGCCGGACAGTTAATCCGTTCACTCCGGCTGCAGCGCGCAGCAGATTTACTGAAACAGAATGCCTCCAGCATTTCAGAAATTTGTTATGGCCTCGGATTCGCTGACCAGGCTTATTTTTCACGCGCCTTTAAAAAACAGTTCGGAGTTTCGCCCCGCGATTACAAAGAAAAACAGACTCTCTGATCAAATCTGCAATTTCTCTTTTTATTCCGTCCTTTTTACCTGCCGACCGAAAAGTACAAGTGATTGCGCAGATAGTATAAAAATCTCCTCTTCCATCGGCGTAGCTTCGCATCGCAACAATTTAACAAACAATTTTTGCGATGAAAAATGCAGGTATTATAGGAGGTTCAAATTTTATTGGAAATTACATCACGCTTAAATTTTTGGCAGAAGATTACCGTGTAAAAGTTCAGGTTCCGGAAAATGAAAAAATTGAAAACGATTCTGTTTTTAAAAGAATCAGTGCGAACAGAAATCTGGAAATTTGCCCGGCAGAATTAACAAACTCACAGCAGATTACTAAATTTATCGGGGATTGTGAAGTTCTCATCCATTGTGGCCACCCTTTCCAGTTGGATATTAAGTCTTCAGAAATGCCGGTTTTTGTGCCTCTTATCAGAAATACAAATGTTCTTTTAAATGCGATTCAATTCAACAGGTCGCTCAAAAAAGTTATATTTATTACATCAGCAATGGCTTTTAATCCGGGGTACACTTCGGGGCAAGATCAAAATTCCACGCAAAATCAAGAACTCCCCCGAAAAAACCCAACCAGTGAAAAAGCCAGGTTCCATGCTGAAAAAACTGTTTGCAAAATTCTAAACAGATTTCCTGACGATTTTTTTGAAGTCGTATATATTTCACCGGTGGAAATTCAAAATGAAGTGCTTTCAAACAGCAGCAATTCAACTTCTTTGGGATTACAATTTTTGTTCAGAAAAAAAATAACGCCGGATGTGTATTTCGAAAAACTTTTAAAAAGACAGGTAATTGACCGGCTGACAAACATAAATGAGTTGCCCGACAGGATTTTTCAGGCTGCAACCCAAAAACCTGAACCAGTAGATAGCATTAAAAAAGGGCAGTTGCCTGCCCTCGAAATCGGTTAAATAATGCGGTTTATGGTTTTTCAAAAACAGAATTATCCACCGGTGCGCCAAAATTCAAATTTTTAAAATTAATAACGGCTGATCCCACGGGCGATTTCGATTCAATTTTTGTAGCAACCATTACACCGTCAATATTTTCGTAATCGCTCATTATTTGCTCAACAGTAATTTCCTGTCCCTGAGAATTTACCTTGCTAATTACTTTTTTTACGAGATAATCGTCAGTTCCGATGTAATAATTTTTTTCCACACCGTCGTCGCCGGCAAGTTTAATGTTGAATACTTCATCGTCGCCCAAAAATTCTTTCCCGAGCAACTCTGCCGTATATCCCTTCTTTTCGTAATTATAGAGTTCCCCGTCGATATCGGCCTGCTCCATGGCCTGTTCCAGTTGCGGGCCCGATAAATCCTGCGGCTGCGAACCTGCACCGGGAACAATCATCCAGCCTATTTCGCCATTGTAGGCCTGCACCATTTTTTGCCCCTGCACTTCCATTTCCATCCTGAATTTGTTGGGGCGCTTCATTTTAATTTCCATCGGAATTTCCATTCCCATCTGGCTGACAGTGGCTTCTATTTCATAAGTTTTCATTTCAAGCAATTCATCCTGTCCAATTGATTCAAAATGTTTGTTTAAAACGTCCTGCAATGTCTGGGCATTTACCACGCTTGCTGAAACTGCAAACAGCAGGACAATAAAAGTTACGAGTGTTTTTTTCATTGTGTTGAATTTTTTTGAATTATAAAAATCTCAGTGTTAAATTATCAGGTTTTAAATAAATTAGTAACCCTTTATGTTCAAAATTACAAACCCCGGTGACTAATTCAAATCAGAAATAAATTTCTGCAAAAATGCTGGCAAACGGCACTCCGCGCTCAATGAGCAAATCGCGCACTTCAACAACCATAATTGCACTGCCGCAAATAAAATAATTTACCGGGGGCAACTCTTCAAGTCCGGCCAAATAACCGGTTACTCTTCCCGGAAAAGTATCGCATGACGATTCCTGCGAGCAGCACCGGATATAATCTTCGCCCAGTGCCCATTCCAATTCGTCTTCAAAATAAAACTGATTGAGGAACCGCACCCCGTGAATCAGCTTTTTGTTTTCGGACAATCCCGAGCGAAACATGCTGTAAAACGGGGCAATTCCGGTACCGGAGGCAATCCACCATGCTGGTTTTTTAGTATCGGTAAAACTGCCGTAAGGTTTTGAAACGCGTATTTTTTCGCCGGGAATGAGCGAAGCGAGTTTGGGTGTGAATGCGCCACCTTCTTTTATATTAAAAAGAATGCGGACTTCTTCTTCGTGGTTGCCGCTGCAAATACTGTAAATCCGTGGAGGAATATCAGGTGTAAGGCCAATTTTTACAACCTGCCCGGGTTTAAAATCAAAATCTCGTTTAAATGAAATAACATGAACGCCGGGTGAAATTTCTTCGTTCCCTTTAAGTTTATATTCTTTCAAGTTCTCTGTTGCCATTCAACCTGGTTTATTCACATTCACCGATTCACAAATGAAAAGGTAACCACCAAATTTTCGGTGGAATTTACATGCATGTTTTTTACTTTGTAATAAACTTTCAACTGGTCTGTAACGGCTACCTGGTCTGAATTTCCTGTCAACTCAACCGGAGTAACATGGTGCGCTTTTAAAGCCAGGGTCTCCGGCGCATCGAATCCAACACCCGGCTGCACCAATTCAAGTTCATAATCAACATCCGAATTGTTTTCAATTTCAACAATCCGAACTTCGCCGTTGGTAAGTCCCAGCGGGGAATCTTCAATATGGAGCGATGCAAAAAACAGGGGTTCCAGAATTGTGGATGCCCCCATAAGTGTATTTTCAAAATAAACGGCTGTACGCTGTTTAAAAAGAGCATCTTTGACTCCGCTCTGTGTTTTGTTTTTTGAAAAAACAAGCGTCATCGGGCGGTGCGTTTTGTCCAAATCGTACGCCATTGCAATTGGAGAATGTACATCGGAGTTTCCAAACATGGTGAGATCTTTTTCAACGGCCCAGTCAATGGCTTCGGGGTAATATTCATTAAAATTATAAACTTCAATTCCATGGAGTAAATCCTGGTTCAGCAAACGTGTGTGATCTTCCCACCAAAGGGTTGTATCAGGCTGCTGTGCTTTCCAGCCGGGATGGTTCCAAAAAATAAATGCTCCCTGGTCCCGTGCTTCCTGAAGTGCATCAAATACATCGTCACGTTCCAAAAGATTGGCATTTTTAATAAATAAAACATTCAGGTGCCCGGGTGGCATACTTCGGGTAATTTCGGCAGCCCTGACCAAAATAACCCCTAATTTGTCTGCCAGCGGCTCTGCAATTTCGTAAGAACGGTTATGATCGGACACTACATCTTTTGAATGCGGGCGGTATTCAATATGATCGGAGATGGCAATTATGTCGAGTCCTTCCTGCCACGCTTCTTCCACCCGTACAGTAGGCCATACTGTTCCGTCGGAAAAAACAGTGTGGATATGAAAATCGCCTTTCAGGGTTTGATAACCCGGAATATCAGGAATATCGATGATTTCCCGGGACTGTGAAAAAACCGGCCCGGCACAAGCCAGTAAAAAATAAATCAATAGTAAAATATGATTCTTTCGCATTGTTTTTAAGGTTTAAAAATTACCCTTTTTCAAAACAATAAATATCTGAGTTTTTATTCAACCCAATGCTATAAAGGGTATTAAATATTTATTATTTGTAAAGGAATGATTAAATTTAACAAAAATAAACCAATCTTTTTAATTTTTTTAAAAAGAAAATTGCATTAAACCATTTAAATTTCAATCTTTGCTATTAATATTAAACTATGGAAAAATTCTTTAAACATAACGGCAACCAGAGCCAGGGAGTTGAACAAAAAAAGATCAACCATAAAAAACAGATAATCCGGCACCTTTACTTCCGTGGTTCCTTATCGAACTCCGAACTTTCGAAAGTCATAAAACTGAGCACCCCTAAAATAAACAGTTTACTGATTGAACTTATAAAAGACGGTTTGGTAAATGAACTCGGCCGCGGAGATTCCAGCGGGGGAAGACGACCAAATATTTACGGGCTGGTGGAAAGTGGCTTCTACGTAGCGGGAATCACCATAAATATTAACCGTACCATAATTTCAATATTCAACAGCAACAATAAAGAGATAGCAGAACCCCGGTATTTCCCGATAAAAATGCAACCGGATTTTAATATATTTCATGAGGTAAATGAAAAGTTGGATGAAGTTTTGCACAAACAAAACATCGACCGGAAGAATCTGTTAGCTGTGGGTCTCGAGCTTCCGGGACTGATCAACCAAAAGCAAGGCATCAATATTACGTATTTCCCTGAAATTAAAAACTTTGCTGATGAGCTTACAAAAGTTTTCAGCATGCCGGTTTATTTCAGTCACGATTCAAAGCTGCGCGCTTTTACCGAGCAGCATTTTGGGCTGGCCCGAAACAAAAAAAACGTGCTGATGCTACAGGCCGACTGGGGTTTGGGACTCGGGATAATTATCAACGGAAAGCTTTATCCCGGAAAATCGGGTTACTCCGGTGAATTCGGTCATTTACCCATTGTTGACAACGGAATACTTTGCAGTTGCGGAAAACAGGGCTGCCTCGAAACCATTGTTTCTGCAACAGCCATTGCACGCATTGCACAACAGGGGATTAAAGGAGGCACCTCCTCGCTAATCAGCGAAATAACGGATAATCAAATCGATAAAGTCGACATAACAACGGTAATTGAAGCCGCTAACCGTGGAGACCAGTTTGCCATTTCCATTTTATCGGATGTTGGCTACTGGCTGGGGAAAGGCATCGTTTACCTCATACAAATATTTAACCCTGAACTGATTGTGCTTGGAGGCCGCGTGGCAGAAGCAAAGCAATTTATTACAGCTCCCATCCAGCAGGCAATTAATACATTCAGCAACCGCGACATCAGCAACGATACAGAGATTAAATTTTCGGAACTCGGCCAGCTTGCCGGACCGATAGGTGCAGCAGCTTATGCACTCGACAGAATGGCCGCAGAAAAGAAGTAAATCAGTTTGAAATTTCTGTTTGAAACTCAAATGGTAATTTCGCTGTAAAACGAAAAAAATAAGTGCCAATTAATAAAAGCAGAATCCATGAAATTAAATTTTACGAAAGCAGAAGAGGCATTTTTTAACGAATCGAAGCTAAAAAACATTACAACCCGGCTGCCATATATCACGGTCGACAGTTTTCCGAAGCTGGGACTGCTCTCCGCAATCAGCTTTCTCGAATGGGCTTCTGAAAACCCTGATGGAGTGGTTTCTTTGCCAACCGGTAAAACAGCCCAGTATTTTTTGCAGTTTACCCACCTGCTGCTCGAAAACTGGAACATCAAAAAAGGAAAAGACATCCTCGAAAAATATGGCCTGAAAGATGTAAAAAAACCGGAGCTAAAAAACCTTCAGTTGGTTCAGATGGGCGAATTCTACCCCATAAATTCCGAACAACATAACAGCCTCTGTAATTTTGTTGAAAAAAATTACATCGAAGGATTTGGGCTCGATAAAGAAAAAGCTCTGCTGATTGATTCAAATTCTATTGCTTTGGCTGAGAACAAAACCTACAGCGAGGTTTTTCCTGATTTTGAAATTGATTTATCGTTGCGTTATCGCGAGGCAAAATCCGATTTGGAGCGCCTTCAGCAGGAATCGATTTTTAAAATTGACCAGTGGTGTACCAGCTACGAAAATAAAATCAGGGAAAAAGGAGGCATCGGGTTTTTCCTCAGCGGAATAGGCCCGGACGGCCACATTGCATTTAACACCCGCGGCACCCAGCATTTTTCTCCTACACGCCTCACAGAAACCAATTTTGAAACACAGGCAGTTACTGCTACCGATCTGGGTGGCATCGAAGTTTCGAGAAAAAGGCTTGTGATAACCATTGGCCTCGGAACCCTTGGGGTTAACCCTGACAACAAGGCAATAATTTATGCAGCAGGCGAGGCAATTGCCGAAACCATTAAAAATTCACTTGAAAGTGAACCAAATGTGCTTTACCCTGCCACATCGTTGCAAAAACTGAAGAACAGCCGGTTTTACCTCACCGATGGCGCAGCCGTAAAACTGGAAGATGCCATAGAAGATTATTACAGCAGAGGCCCGTGGACACACCAAAAAACCGAGCGTGCCGTCATGGAATTGTGTGTAAAAATCAACAAATTCGGAGACAAACTGGAGATCGATGATTTGAAAGCCGACAAATACTGCAGCAGGATTCCCGGGTTGAATGAAAATACCATTCAGTTGGTAATCGATTCAATTACAGCAAAACTTGAAAAAGGCATGAAAAAAGAAACGGATCAAATTTATTACCATACAGGTCCGCATCACGACGATATCATGCTTGGAATTATGCCACTCACCAACCGGCAGTCGCGCGATGCCAGCAACGAAATGCACTTTTCTGTATTAACTTCAGGATTTACTGCTGTTACCAACAATTTTCTTTACGATTTGCTCATCGACACAAAAGACCTGATGAACAAAGGAAAGATTGAAATGATTGATTATCCCGATTTTTTTAAGGACGGTTATAAATTTAAATGGGATAAAGATATATATCATTACCTGGATAACATTGCAGCCCAAAACCCGGAGGAAAAACGGCGCGGCGTTTGTCACCGGTTGGTGCGTGCACTGGTTTCCATTTGGAGAATAAAAGATAAAAACGAGTTGCGCGAAGTCATTTACGAAGTACTTTCATCGTTGCGAAACAGTTACGCCGGAAGCAAGAACCCACCCAAAATTCAAAAACTCAAAGGAATGATCCGTGAGTTGGAAGAAGAACTGGTATGGGCACACTACGGAATTATGGTGAAAAATGTACATCACCTGCGGCTTGGCTTCTACCACAACAACGTAATGGGCAGCCAGCCCGATATGGAAAAAGATGTGCTGCCGATTCTCGAAGATTTCAGAAAATACAAACCAACTGTTGTGAGTTTGGCAATGGATCCGCAGGGCAGCGGACCCGACACGCATTACAAAGTGCTGCAGGCAATTGCCCGTGCAGTGGAAGAATGGGACAAAGAAGAAGATTTAAGCAACCTCCGGATAGTTGGTTACCGAAATGTGTGGTTCCGCTACAACCCGTGGGATGTTGAAGTGATTGTTCCTGTTTCGTTAAACGCGCTGGCAACACTCAACAAATCGTTCGAAGAATGCTATGTAACACAGGTAAATGCCTCTTTCCCAAGCTATCAGTACGACGGTAAATTCAGCGAACTCACCCAACGTATCTGGTTGGAACAGCACAAGCAGATTCAGTTCCTGCTCGGTAAAAACTTCTTCTACCAGAATGAATCACCACTTTTAAGAGCCACCCACGGAATGGTTTACACCAGGGAATTGAGTGTGAAAGAATTTCTGAAAGAAGCTTCGAACCTGGGTAAATCGGTGGAAGGAATCTTCTAAAATTGAATCAAGTGAAAAAGAACAGCCCCGGCCGGAACGTTAAACAAACTTCCCAGGTTTAATTTTTCTTCTGAAAAATATAAAATCAAAAAGGTTACAAAAATGAATATGTTTTACACCACTTAGTAAATCCTTGTTTCTAAATTCTAAATTTAATATTTTTAATAAGATATTTCTTTCTAAAAAATAAATTTTAAAACCATTCTGATTATTACGAAAAAGTTACCATTATGGAGAAATCAGAAATCAAGAAACGAGTAAAAAAGGTTGTTTCACAGGTTCTCAAAACAGATGAATCCGAAATTACCGACGATGCGAACTTTATTTTTGACCTGGGCGCTGATTCAATGCAAAGCATGTTGCTGATTGCCGCATTTGAAGAGGAATTCGACATTGAGATGGATGTTGAAAAAGCACAGGAAGTACAAACCATTGGCGGAGCAGTTGACTTCATCGAGACCTATCTTTAGCGGGCAGAGATTCACAAAATTTCAAAATCACAATTATGAAAAACCGGGCCGAAATTCATAAGGAAAACCTGCATACTATTTTTTATCCTCAGTCGGTTGCCGTTGTAGGCACAAACAAAGTAACAGGAACTGTGCCCGGCGATATTTTTGTAAATATCCTGCAGGCAGGATTTCAAGGTGTTATTTATCCGGTTAGTCCGCGCGAAAAATCAATAGGAGGTGTAAAAGCCTACAAATACATTATCGATATTCCCGACGAAGTTGATTTGGCCGTGATAGTTTTCCCGAGCTCGGTTTGCAAACTGGCACTGGAACAGTGCGGACAGAAAGGAATTAAATCAGTAATTATTATTTCGGCAGGATTTCGCGAAGTGGGTGAAAAAGGTCTTGCAAAAGAGAAAGAACTGCTCGAAATTGCCTGCAAATACAACATTTCGTTTATTGGTCCCAATTGTCTGGGAGTAATTAACACCGATCCGATTTCAAGATTAAATGCTTCATTTGCGCGGAAATATCCCGATGAAGGAAGCATCGCTTTTCTTTCGCAAAGTGGGGCATTGTGTACGGCAGTGCTCGATTATGCACGGGCTAAAAATATTGGATTCTCGAAATTTGTAAGCTTTGGCAACAAGGCTGATATCTCGGAAATTGAGCTTTTGTATTACCTTATGGAAGATGAAAAAACAAAAGTCATCCTCCTCTACCTGGAAGAAATTACTGATGGCCCCGGCTTGATGAAAGCCGCGCGCCATGTGATTGAGAAAAGTCACAAGCCGGTTCTGATTATAAAATCGGGGCGCACCATGGCCGGAGCTTCTGCAGCGGCTTCGCATACAGGTTCACTGGCTGGCAAAGATGAAATTTGCGATGCTGCTTTTAAGCAGGCAGGAATTATTCGCTGCGACAATATTGAGGAAATGTTCAACATCGCCATTGCCTTTGTTTACCAACCCGCTCCAAAATCAAACAAAATTGCTATTATAACCAATGCCGGTGGACCGGGGGTACTTATTACCGACGCAGCCATAAAAGAGGGACTTGAGCTGGCAAAGTTCAGCGATGACACCACCGCTTCGCTGAAAAAAAGTTTACCCACCACCGCAAACATTAACAACCCGGTGGATGTGATTGGCGATGCACGCGCCGACCGTTATGTGGCAGCTATTTCAGCAGTTTTTAAAGATGAAAATGTTGACGGAGTATTTGTTATTTTAACACCGCAGTCGATGACGGATATCGATTCGATTGCCACCGAAATTACCAAAGTTGCCAGCCAGTTCGATAAGCCGATTTACGCTTCTTTTATGGGCCAGGCCGATGTGGCTAGCGGAATTAAAATACTGGAACACAACGACATTCCTCATTATGTTTTACCCGAATCGATGTGCAGGCCTTTTAAAACCGTTTATCATTTTAATCATCATATTATTCAGAAAAAGAATGTTTTCCTCGATTCGCATCACCAGGAAAATGAAAAAGCTGTCGTCTTTCTTGAAAATGCATTGGAAGACGGTAAAAAATACCTGAATGAATATGATGCTTCGGCCTTGCTCGAATTATACAACCTGCCGGTTATCGAAAAGAAAATGGCCACCTCGGAGCAAGAAGCTGCGGAATTTTCTAAGAAAATTGGATTCCCGGTGGTAATGAAAGTGATTTCGCACGATGTTGTTCATAAATACGATGTGGGCGGAGTGGTATTGGATATTCAAAATGAGGAGCAAGCCCGGAAAACATTTACGCAGATTACAGAAAATGTGCATAAAAAAAAGCCAAACGCAAAAGTTGAAGGTGTACAGATTTCAAAACAGATAAAAAAAGGAACCGAGGTCATTCTGGGAATCAAAAAAGATCCGGCATTTGGCGCCATGGTTATGTTTGGTATTGGAGGTATCTTTGTGGAAATATTCAAGGATGTAAGTTTCCGGATTGCGCCGGTTGACAAAAAAACGGCACTTGAAATGATACAGGAGATCAGGGCTTCAGAATTATTAACCGGTGTGCGGGGCACCCAACCTGCTGACCTTGAAGCACTGGCTGACACCCTTGAAAAAATATCGATGCTCGGTGCCGACTGCCCTCAAATTGAGGAACTGGACATTAATCCGTTGATTGTTTTGGAAGACGGAGAAGGTTGCTTTGTAGCCGACACAAAAATTATATTGAAATAATTATTCGTTAAACATTTATACAAAAAAATTATGAGAATACTGATTCATGAAAACTACCAGCAGTTAAGTAAATGGACTGCCTATTACATTGCCAATAAAATCATTGAGTTCAATCCGACACCAAACAAACCTTTTGTTTTAGGACTTCCAACCGGATCTTCGCCTGTTGGAACTTATACAGAACTGATTGAACTCGTTAAACAGGGAAATCTTTCGTTTAAAAATGTCGTCACTTTCAACATGGATGAATATGTTGGAATTCCGGAAGATCATCCGCAGAGTTATCACTATTTCATGGATAAAAACCTATTCAACCACATCGATATTCCACGCGAAAACATAAATATTCTTAACGGGAATGCTCCCGACCTGGAAAAAGAATGCGAAGCCTACGAACAAAAGATAAAAGATGTGGGTGGCATCCACTTGTTTCTCGGAGGAATCGGCCCTGACGGCCACATTGCTTTTAATGAGCCGGGCTCTTCGCTGAGTTCGAAAACAAGAATTAAAACACTTACTTACGACACTATTTTAGCCAACTCGCGGTTTTTCGATAACGACATCAAAAAAGTACCGAAAACGGCACTTACAGTTGGTGTCGACACCGTGATGCAGGCCGAAGAAGTCATTATTATTATAAACGGTTATAATAAAGCAAGGGCACTTCAAAAAGTGGTGGAAGATGGAATCAATCACATGTGGACAGTTTCTGTATTGCAAATGCACCCCACTGGAATGATTGTTTGCGACGAAGATGCAACCATGGAACTAAAAGTTGGAACTGTTAAGTATTTCAATGATATTGAAAAAGAAGAGCTCAGAAAAAACCCGGAACTGAAAAGCTGATGTACCGACGTCTTTCAAAGCAGGAAATTGAATCTCTTGAAGCACGAGGCTGCACTGCCAAAAACTGGAGCAGCGTTGAGGTAAAAGATCCATTCAATACTGGACGGCTGAAAAACGTAACTTTTTCAGGTGCTGTTAAGCTGGGCACCAACTTCGGAGAAACTGATTTTGGTGACGGATTTTTAAAACCTTCGGGAATTTACAACTGCTTTGTGCAAAACTGTTCGATTGGAAACAGCACTTTTTTATCGAATATCGGGACACTTGCCAACTATAACATAGGAAACAACTCTGCTATTGAAAACGTCGGCACCCTCAGGGTGAAAGGAAAAACAACTTTTGGAAACGGTCATGAGATTGAAATTCTGAATGAAGGCGGCGGTCGGGAATTGCCAATTTTCGATCGCCTTTCGGCTCAAATTGCCTATTTGCTGGTGATTTACCGGCACAATCCTGAATTAATTGCTGAACTCAAAAAAGTAATTTCATCATACGTTCGCGAGTGTGAATCAGAAAAAGGAAAAATCGGGAATCACACAAAAATCCTTCACACAAAAACCATTGAAAATGTAAACATCGGCGAATATGCATTTATCCGCGGAGCATCGTTACTTGAGGAAGGCACCATAAAAAGCAATGAACCGGCGCCGGTTTTCATCGGCGAAAATGTGAATGCCAGCCATTTCATTGCGTTGTCCGGTTCAAAAATTGACAGCGGTGCAATGTTGACCTCCACTTTTGTGGGACAGGGTGTACAAATAGGCAAACAATATACTGCTGAAAACTCTGCATTCTTTGCCAACTCTGAAGCTTTTCACGGGGAAGCCTGCAGCATTTTCGCAGGTCCGTACACTGTAACCCACCACAAATCGACGCTGTTGATTGCGGGTTTGTTTTCGTTTTACAACGCCGGAAGTGGAACCAACCAAAGCAACCACATGTATAAACTGGGGCCGCTGCACCAGGGAATTGTAGAGCGCGGCTCAAAAACCGGCTCATTCTCGTACATGCTTTGGCCGTGCAGAGTAGGTGTTTTTTCGGTAGTAATGGATAAACATCCCGGAAACTTCGATACTTCCGAATTTCCGTTTTCCTACATTTCGCTCGAAAACGGGAAAAGTGTGCTGACACCGGCAATGAACCTTTTTACGGTGGGCACTACCCGCGACAGTAAAAAATGGCCTTCACGCGACCGCAGAACCGACCCTGAAAAATACGATTTGATTCATTTTGATTTGCTGAATCCTTACACTGCCGGGAAGATTTTGGCAGGTGCAAAACTGCTGGCACAACTTAATGAAAACACACCCAAAACACGGGAATATGTTGCTTACAAAGGAATTCAGATTAACCGGCTGATGCTGCGCACATCGAAACGTTATTACGAACTTGCGCTGAATGTTTATTTAAGCGGCGAACTGGTAAAGCGGCTGCAAAATTCATCCTTCGAAAATTTGGAAGATATCCACCGGATTCTTGCTCCCAAAACCGAAAAAACTGCTAACAGATGGATTGATTTGGCCGGAATGCTGGCAGAAAAAACCGAAGTTGACAAGCTAATTTCAAGAATTGTTGCAAGGGAAATTCAAAATGTTGAAGAATTACAATCCAGACTGAAAATCATTTTCAACAATTATGAGAAAAATTCCTGGGAATGGTGTGCTGCTGTTTTGAAATCATGGAAAAAAGTTGAAGTGTCCCGTCTTACCAAAACTGAGTTAATTCAACTTATTGAAGAATGGAAAAACAGCCGGATAAAATTCAACAAAATGATTTTAAAAGATGCGGAAAAAGAATTTGACCCACTCAGCCATATCGGATTCGGACTCGACGGGGATGAGGCGGAAGTTCAAAAAGATTTCAAAAATATCAGGGGAAATTATTCAACCAACAAATTTGTTGCCGGGCTGAAAAAAGAGAATGAAGATAATGAAAAAAAATACACGGAATTAAAACTACGTATTTCCCAATTAAGTGAGTGAGCAACTGAAGGACAGGATTTGAATCAAGAAAACTGCCCTTCCTTAAGCGGAGGGCAGTTTTTAATAATCCCGAATTGATTGGTGCAACTTGCACCTTCGAAAAATACATTTTCTTTTTACCCGCAACAAAATTATGACTTCAAAAATGCACATATTATAAAACATTTAAAATTATTTGAAAATGTATAAAACGAAGTGCGGCAAACGTTTAATTTTTTTGCATCGGCTTCATCGGCTTAATAACAACCTCTTCTCCGCACGAGGGGCAATTATAGGTTTCGCATCCCGTGCAAGCGAAACAGTTGCTGCAAACGCGAT
>CAYUBV010000012.1:21563-22756 GCA_964443035.1 uncultured Tangfeifania sp. | reverse complement strand
GCCTTCACTTTAAACAAATACGAAGATTTATCATACAAAGAAATTGCTGCAGTTATGGAAACCTCGGTTTCTTCTGTTGAATCGTTGATTTACCGGGCCAAAAAAAACCTCCAGAAAAAATTATATGTCTGCTATAAAAAGAAGTGCATTTAAACGCAAGTTTTTTAAAATGAATGTGTCAAACTATCAAATAAGAAAATGATGAAATGCAAAACGCTACATAATAAACTGATTTTTTACCTCGAAGGTGATTTGCCTGAAAAAGAGATGGAACAGTTACGGATTCATCTTTCGGAGTGTTCTGAGTGTGCTGAATTTGCCGGCGAAGTGCAAAAAACACTGGCCGTTTTGGAAGCCGAAAAATCGCCCGAAGTAAATCCGTTTTTCTACACCCGGCTGAAAGCAAAAATGGAAGCAGGTGTTCCACCTTCTGAAAAAGCGATAAGACGACCGGCGCTGGCAAGAATTTTACAACCGGCATTGTTTTCTCTTTTACTGCTGACCGGAATCTATTCAGGAATAAAAATCGGACAAAAAGCACAAGACCGGTTTTACGCCACGGCAAATGCAGAAGAACAGGTGGTTCCTTACCTGAATGAAATGGAAGCAGAACCGATTGAAGCATTTTTAATGGAGTAGTTTTATGATTACACGAAATAAATACCGGATTCTGTTGTGGATAGTTGTCATTCTGGCGGCTACCAACCTGTCGGTGGGCATATCATACTTCTACCATAAGCAGCAGGATAAAATACCGGATGAACAGGTTGATGAAGCAGCCATCGAAATTCCTGCACAGCAGAGAACCCGGTTTTTCAGGGAACAACTGAATCTCAGCCGCGAGCAAGTGAATTCTTTCAGGGAATTAAACCGCGATTTTAACCAGACAGCCTGGAGCATAACACACGAATTGCAATCGCTGCGGTTTGAAATGGTGCAGGAGCTCGGTGCTGAAAAACCAAACCGGGAAAAACTGGATTCCATCTCTTTGGAAATTGGTTTGCTTCACGAAGACCTTAAGAACGAGACAATTGATTATTATCTCGCCATGCGCGAAGTGTGTGATGAGGAACAACAACAAAAACTAAATGAAATTTTCATGGCGATGTTACAGCAAAACGAAGATATAAAGCTGCCCCGAAGCGGCAGAATGAGAAACAGAGTTCAACAATAAAAATTAAAAATCACAAAAA
>CAYUBV010000012.1:6695-21463 GCA_964443035.1 uncultured Tangfeifania sp. | reverse complement strand
GGTAAAAGCACATCGCGAAGAGGTTCGTGACCTTTTAACCGAAGAACAACTACAGCAATATGATTTGCTGCAAGCCAGGAACCAGGGGTGGCAACAGGGGTTTGCACAGGGTAGAAGAAACGCTCCCGGACGAGCTGGTGTCACAGGAAGAAATGGTTACGGAAGGGGCAATGCCGGTGCCGGATATGGCCGCGGCCGTGCAGGGAACGGACGCTGGAATAACCGCAGAGGTGGTTGTTTTTATAATAATAATTAAAAGTTTTTATTTCTGAAATCAGCGTTTAAAAACAGAAAACAAGAAAAAAGTCCCGGAGTTTTACTTCGGGACTTTTTTATAGCAACCAGCTTTAATGGTTTATCTTTTTTCAAAAATTATTTTTGTAAACAAAAATTTTTATTTTTATTGAAACAAACAAAAATTGGAATTTTGGCAGATAATAAGCAATACATATCAGGAAATCAGTATTCAAAATATTTTTCAGAGGAATCGCTCTGGATCAAGATAAAAAAGTTTTCGAAAACAGCCGGGACAACTGTTGTTTATGCTGCTTTGCTTTTGTTTTATGTAATGAAATCGAGAGATGTAGCAGTTAAAACCAAGATTTCGATTGCAGCGGCGCTTGGCTATTTTATTTTGCCTACCGATGCCATTTTCGATTTTACACCGGTTATTGGTTACACCGATGATTTGGGTGTACTGATTTTTGCACTTTCCCAGGTTTCTTCAAACATTACCCCCGAAATAAAAGAGCAGGCGCGGCAAAAACTAAGTGAGTGGTTTGGCGAAATAAACGAAAAAGATTTGCAGGACCTGGAAAGCAAAATATTGTGAACTTCCGATTTAAAACGAAGGAGATACAAACCCTTCGAACTTGTTTGTAAATAGCCGGTCCGCAAAACCAGTTGTTTTTTTGGATAAATCATTGCAATTCGCTGAGAAGCAAAAAAGAAAACTTTTTATCATAACTCATTTCATTTACCTTTGGCGCATTAAAATCATGCATGATGATTGACTTTAGCTTACTTCAGTGGCTGCTGCTTTTTCTTTGCGCATTATTTATCGGGATGTCAAAAGTAGGAGTGCCGGGCGTTTCCATGATAGTTGTGCCGGTATTGGCAATTATTTTTGGAGGCAAAGCATCCACCGGAATTCTTTTGCCTATTTTAATGATGGCCGACTGGTTTGGTGTGGGGTATTATCATCGTCATGCAAAGTGGAACTATTTATGGAAGTTGCTTCCCTGGGCATTTATTGGAATTGGAATCGCATTGTGGGTAGGCGAAGTGGTGAACGACGAGTGGTTTAAAAACATCATTGCCATTGTGGTTTTTATTTGCATTTGGCTAATGCTATGGAAAGACCGGAGAAAAAGCAGCAATTTTTTTCCGGATACCTGGTGGTTTGCTGCATCGATGGGAGTTTTGGGCGGCTTTGCAACAATGATTGGCAACGTTGCCGGACCAATTTTTGCCATTTATTTGCTGGCCATGCACCTGCCCAAAAATAATTTTATCGGTACCCAGGCCTGGTTTTTTCTTATCATTAACATCAGTAAATTCCCGTTGCATATTTTTGTTTGGAAAACCATCACCTGGGAATCGCTCAAACTCGATTTTATACTTTTGCCCGGAATTGCGCTGGGTGCTTTTCTGGGAGTTTATCTTGTGAAAAAAATTCCGGAAAAAACCTACCGCGCAGTTGTTATTATTGTAACAGCATTATCTGCATTTCTTTTGTTGATTTAGCCTGTTTAATTCATGAAAAAAATATTTTACACTGTAAAATACCATTGATTAAACAGATTAGAATAGAAATGAATGCAGGGTTTTTATATTTTTGCGTAATTAACGGAACAGATTAAATAATGAACCTGATGGAACCGCTAACGCATTTTTTTATAGATAAAAAGGTTGAAACCATTTTGGATGTAGGCACCGGCAAAGGTGCGTTTATCCAGGTTTTGCAAAATACTTTCCCAAATGCTGAAATTACCGGCGTTGATCCGGATGCAGAGGCCTTAAAAACAGCACGTGAGGCATTTTTCGGGTTGGTTTTTAAACCGATGGCTGCCGAGAAATTACAGTTTGAAGACAATACTTTCGATTTGGCCGCCATTTCCATGGCGCTTCATCACCTGCGGAAAATCAACCGCGGGCTTTTGGAAATGAAACGAGTTGTAAAGCCCGGCGGTTGGATAATTGTAAATGAAATCATAACCGATAATTTAAACCCCGCACAGGAGGTTCACAGGTTGTATCATCATTTCCGAAGCAAAATAGACCGGCTGACCGGAATAAATCATCGTAAAACCTTTTCAAAAGATGCCATCCTGCAAATGTTGAAAACTGCAGACATACCGGTTCAGTTTTTCTTTGAACACATTGATTCTTCTGAATTGATTAAAGACAAAGCTGAACTGGAATCGAGAGTACAGGTACTTGAAGAAGCGCTGGAGCGGATACATGACCGGGAAGAGTATGAAACAATGAAACCTCAGATTGAAGAATTCCGCGAGAAAGCACTGAAATATGGATTTCAACTGGCTACCCGGCTGGTAATTGTGGGCCGTGTGAAATAATTTTTATCCTCTTAATGCTTCTGCTCCGCTTACAATTTCAAGAATTTCGTTGGTAATTGACGCCTGGCGTTCTTTGTTGTATTGGAGTTTCAGGTCTTTCAACAACTCAGTAGCATTATCGGTTGCCTGGTGCATGGATGTCATGCGGGCACCGTGTTCTGCTGCGTGTGAATCGAGAAGTGCTTTGTAAAACTGGATTTTCAGTGATTTTGGAATCAGTTCTTTTATAATTAATTGCTTTGATGGTTCAAAGATGTAATCGGTTATGTCGCTGTATTGTCGTTCCGTGGCTTTTTCTACTTCCACGGGCAGAAATTGTTCTGCGGCATTTATTTGAACGGCAGCATTTTGAAACTGATTGTAAACCAAGTCGATGCGGTCGTATTTTTCATCGGTAAACCATTGCATTAACGAAGTCGCCAATTCGTCGATATGTTCAAAATCAAGATGATTGTAAAGCTCGTTTTCATTGCTGACAACTTTCATTCCTCTTAATTTAACCTGTCGCTCGCCCTGTTTTCCAATGCATATAAATTCAACATTTCCCAATGAATGTTGCGTGCTGTAATTGGATTTAACATGCTGTACCGCTTTTTTGGCAATATTGGTGTTAAAACCTCCGCAAAGCCCCCGGTTCGACGCTATTAAAATAATCAGCACTTTCTCCGGCTCTCTTTGCTGTGTGTAAAGCGAATCCTCCACTTTTCCGATGCTGGAACTGATGGCTACCAGAATTTCGTGAAGCTTTTCGGCATACGGCTTTATTTGCAAAATGGCATCCTGCGCTTTTTTCAGTTTGGCAGCCGACACCATTTTCATGGCGCTGGTTACCTGTCGGGTGGTTTTTATCGACGAAATCCGGGTGCGTATTTCTTTAAGTCCGGCCATGTTTTCTTTTCTTATAAACTAAAAACTGATTCTTTTTTAAGTGATTGATAATTTCTTTCACCAATATGAATTTCTCACTTTTCTGTTCTATGCAATGCTTTCCTTTTCCAGAGGTTTGTATTTGATGGCAACTTGTGCAGCTACCTCCCGGATGATTTGTTCAATTTCATCGGTTAATTTTCCTTCGCGTAATTCATCCAATACATCGCGGTGATCCATCTCCATACGTTCGAGAAAATCTTTTTCAAACTCTTTTACTTTATTTATGGGCACAGTTCTGAGCAGCTCTTTCACACCGCAAAAAATAATGGCAATCTGATGTTCCACTTTCATAGGCGAGTACTGTTTCTGTGTCAGGATTTCCATATTTTTTCGTCCTTTGTCGAGCACGCGCATGGTGGCTGCATCGAGGTCGGAGCCAAATTTTGCAAATGCTTCCAGTTCGCGGAATTGTGCCTGGTCGAGTTTCAGTGTACCTGCAATTTTTTTCATCGACTTAATCTGGGCGTTTCCTCCCACACGCGAAACCGAAATACCCACATTAATTGCCGGGCGGAAACCTGCGTTAAAAAGGTTCGATTCCAGGAAAATCTGGCCATCGGTAATTGAAATAACATTGGTGGGAATATAAGCTGAAACGTCGCCTGCCTGGGTTTCGATAATCGGAAGCGCGGTTAATGAACCGCCACTCTTTACCTTTCCTTTTAACCCTTCGGGAAGATCGTTCATTTGCTTTGCTATTTTATCCGACTCAATAATTTTTGCGGCGCGCTCCAGCAAACGTGAGTGCAGGTAAAACACATCGCCCGGGTAGGCCTCGCGGCCGGGCGGACGGCGAAGTAACAGCGAAACTTCGCGGTACGAAACGGCCTGTTTCGACAGGTCGTCGAGAATTATCAGCGCATGCCGGCCCGTATCGCGAAAATATTCTCCGATAGCCATTCCTGCATACGGTGCATAAAATTGCAGTGCGGCAGGGTCGGAGGCTGTGGACGAAACGATTACCGTATAATCCATTGCCCCGTATTTCTCGAGTGTGGCCGATATATTTGCCACGGTGGATCCCTTCTGGCCGATGGCTACATAAATGCAGTAAACCGGTTCGCCCTTTTCAAAATTTTCCCGTTGGTTGATAATGGTATCGACGGCAACTGCTGTTTTTCCGGTTTGGCGGTCGCCAATAATTAATTCGCGCTGGCCGCGCCCAATCGGAATCATGGCATCGATGGCTTTCAGTCCTGTTTGTAGTGGCTGCTTAACCGGCTGCCGGTAAATTACACCGGGTGCTTTTCGTTCAAGCGGAAATTCGATTAGATCTCCTCTTACCGGGCCTTTTCCGTCGAGCGGTTCCCCAATGGTGTTGATAACCCTGCCAACCAGCTCATCGCCAACATTAATTGAAGCAATCCGGTTCGAACGCTTTACTGTATCTCCTTCTTTTACTTTTTCAGAAGACCCTAAAAGCACTGCTCCCACATTATCCTCTTCAAGGTTCAGCACAATGCCTTTTATTCCGCTGTCAAACTCAATCATTTCATTTGCCTCAACGTTTGAAAGCCCGTAAATTCTGGCAATTCCGTCACCAACCTGGAGCACTGTTCCAACCTCTTCCAGTTCAGCTTCCGATTTAAAGTTTTTCAGTTGCCGCTTAAGTATTTCAGATATTTCAGCAGGTTTTATATGATTCATTTTTTATCAGTTTTTCTCGGTAATTACTTTATACTTGTTTTTTCAGTAATTCTTGCTTTATATTTTTGAGTTGAGTTTTTACGCTGGCATCCAATTGTTTGTGCTCTACCCTGAGAATGAGTCCGCCAATGATGTCGGGTTTAACCCGGTTGGTTAATTCAATTGTTCCGCCCAGTTCCTTTTCCATTATTTTTTCAATTTCAGAAATAAATGCCTGGTCAATTGCAATGGCTGTGGTTAATATGGCGGGTTTAATGTTCTTTTCGCGACGAATAAAATCCAGCGCATCGCGGGTTATTGCCTCTATAAATGTTTCGCGGTTATTCCGGATAATCAGCAGCAAAAAATTAAGTGTGACCGGATGTACTTTATTTTTGAAAATTTGGGAGATCAGCCGAATTTTTTGGGAAGTTCTAACCACGGGGCTTTTGAGCAGCAGGTTAAAGTCGGCGGAGTCTTTGCAAACACCGTGTATCAATTCCATATCGTTTTTGAGGGGATCGATTATCTCTTTCTCTTTGGCCAGGGAAAAAACAGCCCTGGCATACCTGACTGCTATTGCGCTTTCATTCATTGTATCAATTCAGTTTAATTCCGTCCATAAGTTTTTTAATCATTTCCTGTTGTTTGCCTTCCCCTTCCAGTTCTTTACGAATTACTTTTTCGGCAATCATCAATGAAAGTTCAGTTACCTGCTGTTTCATTTCATTAATGGCTTTTGCTTTTTCATTCTGAATTTGATTTTTGGCATGTTGAATACTGATTTCGGCATTGGCATCAGCTTTTTCTTTGGCTTCAGCAATAATTTTGTCTTTTAACTCCAAAGCCTCATGCAGGATTTTTTCTTTGTCTTTTTTTGCTTCGGCCATAATTTTTTCGTTGTCAGCTTTCAGGTCTTTCATCTCTTTTCTGGCCTGCTCGGCTGCCTGCAAAGCGCTGTTGATATTTTTTTCACGTTCACTCAAGGCGTTAAGAATAGGCTTCCATGCAAATTTCCCGAGCACAAAAGCTACGACGCCAAAAATGATAACCATCCAAAAAATCGTACCTACATTCGGAGTAACTAATTCCATAATCAGAATATTTTTGGTAAAAGAAAATTTTCTAAAAACTGAAGCAGTGCTGCGGCAATCCCGCAGATCACTGCTTCGGTTTGTTTGCTATACAAACAGAACAAGCGCACAAACGATAACAGCAAAGAACGAAACACCTTCAATCAGGGCTGCCGAAACAACCATGCTCGAGCGAATGTCTCCGCTGGCCTCGGGTTGGCGCGCAATGGCCTCCATTGCAGCCGAACCGATGCGGCTGATGCCGTAACCCGCACCAACAGCGGTAAACGCTGCTGCAAAAGCAGCAGCCAGTTCTGAGTAACTCGCTGCGTTCTCTCCGGCCTGAAGCAAAACAGTTAAAATAGCTGATAACATAGTATTAAATTTAAATAATTAATATTAGTGTTCTTCTGCCGTGGCCATTCCAAAATAAAAAGCCGACAAAAGCGTAAAAACATAAGCTTGTATAAACGAAACCAATACATCGAGCAGCATGATGAAAACTGCAAATGCAATGGATATTGGGCTAACGCCATATCCTGCAGCAGGCCCCATTAAACTGCTGAAAATAAATATCAGGCTCAAAAATACGGTAACAATCATGTGCCCGGCCAGCATGTTGGCAAACAAACGCACCATCAGAACAAAAGGTTTTGTAATCATGCCGGTTAATTCGAGCAGGGGCATTAAAGGAATTGGAAATTTTAAAAAAACGGGAACGTCCGGATTAAAAATTTCTTTCCAGTAATGTTTGTTGCCGTTGATATTTGTTACAAAAAACGTAAAAAGCGCCAAAACCATTGTAACGGCTATGTTGCCGGTAACATTTGCCCCAAATGGGAATATCGGAATCAGCCCCAGTAAGTTATTCAGCAGGATAAAAAAGAAAAGTGAAAGCAACGGCGGCATAAATTTCCGGTAGTTTTTCTCGCCGATGGAAGGTTTTGCAATTTCGTCGCGGATGAAAATAATTACCGGTTCCAGCAGGTTTTGGATTCCCGACGGAGCCCTGCCTTTATTTTGCCTTGCTGTATGGACTGCCGAAAACACCAGCCCAAAAAGTACAATTACCGATACAATAGCGCCGGCAATTGTTTTGGTAATCGAAAGATCGAACGGCCGGCCAATTTCGTGGCCCTGGTTGTCGATTTCAACAACTTTCCCTTTAAAACTTTCGCTTTCCGAAATGCGGAACCCGCGGTAATCTTCGTGGCCGTGATGAAATTTGGAGGACATGAAAATATGCAGCTTTTTTCCGTCATGAAGCTCAGAATTGGTGCTGTACAAAATAATCGGAAGCGGTACGGAAATGTGCTTATCCTTAAAAGTGGCTATGTGCCATTCATAAGCATCTAAAACATGGTGTATAACAAATTCCCCCGCATCAAATTTTTCTTCGGCATGAGATTCCGGGGATTGGGAATTATCGTGTGTTTCATGTTGCTGCGCCGCCACCGGATTTAACCAGAAGGTGGTACACACTATTGTTATGAATAAACTTTTGATTTGTGACGGCATAGCCTCTTTTTTTTGAGCACTTACAAAAGTAAAAGTTTTTTCCAAGCAGCTAACTTAAATTGACATATAATAATATAAATAATTGTATACTTTGTGTTGTTGAAATGGATTTGCAAAACGACTGAAAACCCCTTTGTAAAAACGACTAACCATGCTATTTGTTTTGTTGTGTGATTCTCTGTATATCAGAAACTTCAAGAAAAGTATAAATTAAATAGACTACTGCGATGCAAACCACAAAAACAGCAATGTTTTCAGAGTGAGTCATCAAAAAAGCAATAGCAAAACCTGAATAGAGCACCAGCCGCAAAAGTGAAACAATCATGCTGCTGCGTACATAAAGTGCGAATTTCTTTTTGGCAAGATGGAGTTGCCAGCTATGGATTAAAATGGTGAACACAGTAAAAAATGCCAGCATCCAGGGCAAAATGGGGAGGTATTTTTCAGGATAATAAAAGGTGAAAACTATCCAGCCTGTTGCGGCCAACAGGAGCGCAGCTACTAAAATCTTAACGATAAACCGAATCAGTTCCCTGCTCATTTTTTTAAAATTTTACGTGTGGCATAAACAACAGAACCAATTACCGACAAAACCATCAACCCCAGCGTAAAACCTTTGAACTCGTTATTCATCCACTGATCGATTTTATAGCCGCCGTATGTCCCCAGGGCAATCATTGCCATCATTTCAAACGCCAGGCTCGAATAGCGTATAAAATCATCAAACTTGTTTTTGTTCTTTTGGTTTCGTGGTTTCATTTTTTGTTTTCAGGTCGCCCATCGAACAACTGCCGGTGAACAGTGAACCCGGTTCAACTGAAAGTTTGCCGGCAATTATGTCGCCGTAAATCCGGGCCGATGCTTTCATTGTCAGTAATTCCGATACGGTAATTTTTCCTTTGATGTACCCCGATATTTCTATGTTATTGCAATTTATTTCGCCGTCGACTTTTCCCTGCGGACCAATTACCAGCCTTCCTTTGGCATTGATGTTGCCAACCAGCTCGCCGTCAATCCGTATATCTCCGCTGGCCGATACATCTCCCTTAATTAAAGTTCCTTCGCTGATAATATTTATTCCCTGGTCCTGTGTTTCGCCGTTAGATTTTGCTGATTGTTTTGCCATTGTAAATTTCATTGTTTATAAATTCATCAATTATCTTACTCTCCATGCATTATTGGTATGGCTGGCTGAAATTACAAATTTTTTATGGCTTTGGCAAAGTCAAAATTGCATTACTTCTTTTATTGCTTCAATACCAATTTGCTAATGGATAGAATGCAGGGATGAATCTAACCTGTTTCATAAATTAAACAGGCTAAAAAATTTTTGAAGTAAAACGGGAATGTATGCGTCCTGCGTTAAGCAATGCTTGTGCTTTTACATGAAAATCAGGTAATGTGTTTGATGAAAGGGGCAAAAAAAACCAGGTAAATTACCTGGTTTAAACTGCAATTTCTTTTTCAATTACCTGCTTGCCTCTGTAATAACCACAGTCCGGACAAATGGTGTGGTATTTTACGGTTGCCCCGCAATTTGAGCAAGTGGCAAGTGTAGGGAGCGACGCCTTGTAATGTGTACGTCTTTTGTCCCTTCTCGATTTTGATGTTTTGCTCTTAGGATGTGCCATTTTATTTCAATTTTAATTATTATTCTTTAGTTTTTTCAACGCTTCCCAGCGAGGATCGATATCTTTTTCTTCTTTTTCCTCTTTTTCATGAGGAACATGATTCTCCAGTCTTTCAATCATTTGGATGTTGCATCCGCTTTCTCCGGTTTTTTTGTCCGGATGAACGTGTTTCAGCGGAATTCCAAGTACTACGTATTCATAAATCAGTTGAGCCAGGTTTATTTTATGCTCTTCGGGGAAAAGCCACATTACTTCATCGTCGTCTTCGTAACTGTTTTCATCAAACTTTATAAAGAGTTCGTTTTGCTGATTTATCGGTTGCCGGTAATTGTCGAGGCAACGGTCGCAGGTGAGTTCCAGCCAGCCGTTAACATTGAAATACATTTTCATGAATGTATTTCTTTTCTCGAGTTCAACTTTTACATCGAGGTCGCCGGTGCTCACCAATTCCTGATCAAAATGCTCAAAGAACGTGTCTTCAATTTTAAATTCGAACTCATGCAGGCCTTCTTTGAGGCCTTTAAACTCTATATCGTATTTTGTTTCCCAGCCCATGTTCGAAAAAAGTGTTGCAAAAGTATAAATTTTTTATAAACGCATGAAGGAATCCTGATTTTTTCGCAGAAAATGGTTGTGTATCTTTATGCTACGGTAACAATTTAGTTGCCGGAATGAGATTTTCCTGTTTCCGGCCATTGCAAAACCGCAGTCAGACAAGCTGGTTGGTTTCAATATCGGGAAAAATTATTGCCGGTTTAAATGTTTTAGCCTCTTCAAAATCCATCGAAGCGTAGGAAATAATTATCACCACGTCGCCAACCGCCACTTTTCGCGCTGCCGGTCCGTTCAGGCATATTGTTCCTGAACTGCGTTCGCCTTTTATTACGTAAGTTTCCAGCCGTTCGCCATTATTGATATTTACCACCTGTACTTTTTCATTTTCAATGATATTGGCGGCATCCATCAAATCTTCGTCGATGGTGATGCTTCCAACATATTGCAGGTTGGCTTCGGTTACTGTTACCTTATGTATTTTCGATTTACAAACTTCAATATGCATAACCTGAAATTTCAATTCAAAATAATATTGTCTATTAATCGTATTTTGCCGCAGTAAGCAGCAATGCAGCCCACTTTTTTGCCGGTTTCTTCCCAGTTTTTTAAAGGCTGAAGGTTTTCTGCGTCTACCACCTCAAAATATTCAACATCGAGCAGCGGGTTTTTGTTGATTGTTTCTGTTACCCATTTTGTTAGCTCTTGTACGGATTTTTCGGCAGATAGTTTTTTTGCCTCTTTTAGTGTTTTCTGAATGAGCGCAGCGTTTTTGCGTTGTTCAGAGGTGAGTAGCTGATTCCTGGAACTCATTGCCAGCCCGCTATCTTCCCTGATTATGGGGCAGGAAATTACCTCAACCGGCAAATTCAGTTGTTTTACCAGCTTTTTTATAACAGCAAGTTGCTGAAAATCTTTCTGGCCGAAATAGGCCCTGTCAGGTTTTACAATTTCAAAAAGCTTGCTCACAACCTGTGCCACCCCGTTAAAGTGCCCGGGCCGGTGTTTGCCTTCCATAACGGTTTCCAGTTCTCCAAAATCAAATTTCCGGGTGTCGGGTTCAGGGTAAATTTCTTTGGGCCCGGGAGCAAATACCAGTTGGCAGTTGGTGGGCTCAAGCAGTTTCAGGTCTTTTTCAAGGTCGCGCGGATAACGCTGCAAATCTTTCGGGTCGTTAAACTGGGTAGGATTTACAAAAATACTGACAACAACCGTTTCGTTCTCCTGCATGGCAGTTTCAACCAGCGACAAATGGCCGGCATGCAACGCGCCCATAGTCGGCACAAGGCCAACTGTTCCCTGCTTTCTGAGTTCGGTTAACTGCGTGTGTAATTCGTTTATTGTTTTCACCAGCTCCATTGCCTGTTCACTTTAGGATGCAAAGTAAATAAATTTACACTTTACTTTATCAAATTTTGCGGATTGCCAAATGGCTTGTTAACACAAGGGAAAGAGTGCAAATTGAATATTAACGATATTTTTGTTACCTTTGCACATTGTTATAAACCGCGTTTACAGGTCAATGGAAAAGAAAAAGATCCTTTATATTTCACAAGAAATTACGCCTTACCTACCCGAGACAGAGATGTCGGAAATTTCCCGTTATTTACCACAGGGTATTCAGGAAAGGGGGCGCGAAATCAGAACTTTTATGCCACGTTACGGGTCGGTTAACGAAAGACGGAATCAATTGCACGAAGTCATTCGTTTGTCGGGGATGAACCTGGTTATCAATGATACCGATCACCCGCTGATTATTAAAGTGGCTTCAATTCAGGCAGCCCGCATGCAGGTCTATTTTATTGATAATGAAGACTATTTTCACCGGAAAAATGTAGTTGCCAATTCAAAGGGAGAAGAATTTGAAGATAACGACGAGCGGGCGCTGTTTTTTGCGCGCGGTGTGCTCGAAACAGTTATCAAACTGAGATGGGCTCCCGATATTATTCACTGCCACGGATGGTTGACTTCGCTGGTGCCGCTGTTTATCAAAAAATATTACTACAACAATCCGCTTTTTGAAGATTCGAAAGTGGTGTACTCACTGTATAACGACGACTTCAAAAAAACACTCGACAGAAATTTTAAAACCAAAGTGCTTCTTGAAGGGATTAAAACAACGGATGTGAGTCATTTGCAAAATCCCACCTACGAAAATGTCAGCAAACTGGCTATTGATTATTCCGACGGGGTAATTAAAGGAACAAAAGAAGTGAACAGCGAAGTTGAAAAATACGTGAAGTCAACCGACAAGCTTTTTCTCGATTATCAACCCAAAGAAACTTACATTGACGCCTACAACGAGTTTTATGAAATGGTGTGGTAGAGGTTTCATGTTAAAAGATCAATTTTTATCCTAAAAAATTCAAAATTAAGGGCAATTGCACATTGCCCTCATCGTTTTTTTATACGTTTGTATTTTTTAGAAATCAGAAAATAAGTATTAACAAAGAACAGAATTTAGTGATACGAAAAATATTCATCCGATACCGCCTTTTTGCACTCGTTGTTCTGCTGATTGCAGCAATAACCGCCTGTGAAGAACAAACCGATTTGGGAATGGAAGTGTTGCCGTCAACCGATTTAATCAATGTGAAAAGCGTGGTGGAGCGGAACAGCATTTCATCGTTTACTTACCGCGAAGATTCCGTACAAACCGACGAACCCTCGCGCACGCTCCTCGGAACATTCGACGATCCGAAATTTGGTAAAACCTCAATCGATTTGGCTACACAGTTTCGTTTGCAGTTTTTCCCCGACTTTGGCACCAACCCTGTGGCTGATTCAGTTAAACTTTTTCTTTACTACCGGGGGGTATACGGCGACACGGTTACCCCGCAAACTTTCAAGGTTTACGAACTGGAATCGGCAATCGACATTGACGATGAATATTACCAGCATGTAGACCTGAAATCGTATGCCTCCAATCAGTTAATTGGTGAAAAAATTTACACGCCCCAGGTGAGGGTAGATTCAACCTCTTCCGATACGCTGTACAGTCTTATAACTATTCCGCTTGATAATTCGTTTGGAGAAAAACTGGTTAACGCCGACTCATTACAAATGGTTGACAACGATGTTTTTCTCGAGTATTTTAAAGGATTGTACATCGAAGCGGAAAAAGAGACAGACGAAGGAGGTGCTATTTTGCAACTCGATGCAGCTTCAAGCGACAATTTTCAGGGATCGGCGCTGGTTGTTTACTACAACAACGATGAAAACATGGATGCAGAAGAACCCGACACGTTGCTCAATCCGTATGTAATTACGCCGTTTAGCGCGCGGGTGAATTCCTTTGAACACGATTATTCGGGAACTGAATTTTTTGATGGGCTGAATGAAGAAACCAGCGAAGATTCATTGATTTATATTCAGGCAACCGGCGGACTTCGTTCCAAAGTTTATATAGATGATCTTAGCCTCTGGAAAGATTCGGTAAACACGGCCATTAACAAAGCAGAGCTTGTTTTCCAGGTCGATACGCTGGCTTCCGAAGTGGGAAAATATCCACCACCACGGCAATTGTTGTTTACGGTACTGGATGAGGAAGGCCGGGAATTTTTACCGGTCGATTATCTTTTTAGTCCTGAATTTTATGGTGGACGCCTAAACACCGAAGATTATACCTACAGTTTCAATATTACCCAGCACGTGCAGCAAATAATTGATGGTGAGGCTGAAAACAATGGTTTCTATTTGACCCCTGCCCGGAAAAACAGCGAAGCCAACAGGGTGATACTAAAAGGAAGCAAAAGTCAAATCGGCATAAAATTGGTAATTACTTATTCGAAATTTAACCAGTAGAAAATATTTTTTCGGAGTAATCCCTATTTTGCGCTTTCTGAAAAATGGGAATAACTGAATTTATAACTTACTTGTTTATTGGTATCGGATTGAGTTTCGATTCGTTTGCCGTTTCTGTTTCGTGTGGACTGATGCAGCAGGAAATCCGGTTTAAGCAGGCCACGGTCATTGCATTTTCGCTCGCCTTTTTTCAGGCCGGGTTTCCGGTAATTGGCTGGCTGATAGGAAGCACATTAAATGACTTGATTGCGTACTGGGATCACTGGATTGCTTTTTTGCTCCTTGCTTTTGTGGGTATAAAAATGATAATTGAGGGAATTAAGCCTGACGGATCGTTGCACAAATTCAATCCATTTAATGTTGCAGTTGTTCTCGGTTTGTCGGTTGCCACCAGCATTGATGCACTGGTTGTCGGCCTTAGTTTTGGTTTGATTGATTTGCAGATATGGCTCGCCGTTGTAATAATTGGTGTTGTTACATTTATCGCTTCCATGTTGGGGATGTTATTCGGAAAATACGTACCGGCCAAAAGAAGCCGGCAGTCGTTAATTTTGGGTGGAATTATTTTAACAGCAATCGGTATTAAAATATTAATTGAGCACCTTTGGTTTTAGTTGAATGAAAATCGGAAACCTCATACTGGAAGGAACCCCGCTGTTTTTGGCGCCCATGGAAGACGTAACTTACAAGTCGTTTCGCTGGATGTGCAAAAAATTTGGTGCCGATGTGATGTACACCGAGTTTGTATCGTCGGAAGCGCTGGTGCGCGATGTGAAAAAATCGAAGCAAAAAATGGAGCTTTTTGGTTTTGACCGTCCGGCTGCGATTCAGATTTACGGACACAACATCGATTCGATGGTGGAGGCAGCAAAGGTTGCAGAAGAGATACAGCCCGATTTTATTGACATCAACTTTGGCTGCCCCATGAAAAAAATCATTCGGCACGGTGCCGGGGCTGCAATGTTGAAAGACCTGCCCAAAATGCAGCAAATGGCTGCCGAAATTGTAAAGGCGGTAAAAGTTCCGGTGACTGCCAAAACCCGGCTCGGGTGGAG
>CAYUBV010000012.1:0-6595 GCA_964443035.1 uncultured Tangfeifania sp. | reverse complement strand
GCTATTTTAATGATGCGCCGTCATTTTGCCAAATATTTTCCCGGCTTGCCGCATTTCCGCGAGTTACGGATTCAGCTTCTACGCGCCGAAACCAACGAAGAAGTGCTGGCTATTCTCAACCAAATTGTGGAAAAGTATGGAAACATCCGGCCCGATTCTTCTTCAGCAAGTTTGAAATAATTATCGGATAACCAGTTTCTTCGAAGCACTTCTTTTACCAGCACTTTCCAAAAAATAATTGTAAACGCCGCTTTTGTACTTTGAAACATCGAGCAATAAATGGTCGGTATGATTATCAACCATAAAGCGCTCAATAAACTGGCCGTTGTTGTTAAAAAGATAGAGTGTTCCTTCGCGTACATTTTCGGGAAGTGAATATGCAACTTTAACAGAACTTTCTGCCGGATTTGGGAATGCATTTAATTCAAGAACTGAATTGTTTTTCAGTGCAACGCTGTAAACCGGCTCTCCGGGCAGGCTGTAAATATTTGTCCAAACAGTTTCCGGAAAGACCGAGTAATCGAAACAGTATGCAAAAAGTTTGTAAATATTTTCACCGGCTGCATTTACGTATAAATACCTGGCTCCGTCGATGGTTGTAATTGCAGAACCGTCTTCGTTGATGATTTTGCTGTCGTATTCATAGTAGTAGGCATCCTGCGTAGGAATATACTTGTACCATGTGTATGCCAGTTCAATTCCACTGTCGTTGTCAAAAAGATTTTCTGAAAGATATTTTAAATCAGACAGGTAGCTGTTTACCGGCACGGCGCAATTGATGGTTTTAAAAAGTGAATGATCCTGGTTGTAAATCCGGCACTGCGAGTTGGGCACATCCATCAGGTAATATTTGTAACCAAGCGTTTCAAATTTGACAACTGTTGCAGAATAGTTGTATGTTTTTTCGAGGGTGACCTGGGCATTGCTAACAGAAAAAGCAAGCAACAGCATAAATGGCATGACTAATTGTTTCATAACATTATGATTTTAAGATAATTTGGCTTGTTTTAAATATTCAGGAAACAGCAGGATTTTCTTTTCATCTTTTCTATCAAAAAGAAAAGGACCAACATCCTGGGCCATTTCTTTCATATTTATTTTTTCGCATTTTTCAAGAACTTGTTGCCTGAGTTTATCTGCTGAATCAATACCATGCTTCATAGCCAGATAATCATAATTGGGAATTTCACCCAGACCCAACAAAAAAACAATATCAAAAAAATCACGGCCCTTGTTTCTTTTTCTGTTGATAACAGCATGAAATTTTTGAGCAAGCAATATATCTTTTGGTGTAGTGTTAACTTGCGTGAAAACATCGAACTTATTCAATACCGTTAGGTCAGGCTGATACTGAAAATTATGGGGTTCGGTATCCAGCCTGATCAAAATTTTTTCTTTCCTGTGTTGCGTTAATCCTTCATTATAAAGCAATTTGGGAAACCTGACATAACAATGAAAGGCTCCTTTAAAAACGTTTCGCATTTCAACTTCATACCCAAGTTTTTCAAGACCGTTTTTAACTTTTTCGGCGATCATTTCAAAATCATTCATTGATAAATTAAAGTTATCAAAATCAAGGTCTTCCGAAAAACGGTTGTTGTTATAAACTATACGCAAACAAGTACCGCCAAGAAATGCCAGTTTATTCTGGGAAGGGCTTTCGAAAACAATCTCCAGGATTTTGAACTGCAAATATTCCCTGATGAGAAACCGCTCAAAATTGTGAAGAGACTCAGGGTAAAATGGTTTTAATTCTTCTAAACTAAGCATGGATTATCTGAATAAACATTTCTATTCTCTTATCTATTGTTTTTGAATTGAAAATCCGCTGGTACTTTCTCAGTTTCTCAAAACTGATAATTTCTTTTGCCACTATTTCATTAAATCGCATTTCTTCGAGTTCTTCTTTTTCATTCATTTTATTGATATGAAAAAAGTCGAGAAGCACTTTTTCAGGCTCTGCAATTTTTATAACAAAATTCTTTTCTTTCAATAATTTATATCCAAAAAATAACAACGGTTTTATATGTTTGTAGCTAAAGTTACCAACTGGGGTAGAGTAGTTTGCAGTATTTTTTGTTGTGGCAGAAGTGATCGTAAAAACGCTTTCGGGTATTAAATTGTAATACGACAAAGCACTCTCAAATGAAATATATGAAGGTGAATATATTTTATTTGCAGTAAATTGCAGAAATCTTTCACCACGGGATCTTTCATAAAAGCAATAATATCCTCTTTTTATTTTTAAAAGATAACCTTTTTGTTGCCATTCAACCAATCTGCGGCTGTCGAAACCGGGAAACCGCTTTCGTATATCCTTTATCGAAAAAACTGGAAAAGAGTTCAATGCCCTTTCAAATTCAAGATAGTTCATTTATCTTAAAAGTTTGTTAAAAATAACAATTTTCTAATATAAAATAAATTTTTTTATTGCATCAACTGTAATCCTTCGTTTGCCGACGCATCGCCGGGATTGTTCAATTTTACTTTATTAAAAAGCACTTTTGCCTGGTTGTAATTTCCCATGAAGTAGGAAGTCCAGCCAAGCATAAGCAGCCCGTCGTAACCAAACGGGTAAAGGTCGACCACTTTTTTGAAAAGCGGATATGCCTTATCGTAGTTCTTCCGGCCGTAGTAAACCATCCCCAGCCGGTAAAGTGCCACTGTATTGTTGGGGTTAATTTCCAGAATTTTATCGTACAGCGAAATCACTTCGTCCCAGTGCCCGAGGGCAGCTTTGGGCAGGATGAGTCCAAAACGGGCTTCTTCAGAATAGGGTTTCAGTTCCTGTGCTTTTGAATAATAAATAACGGATTCATCAAACAAACCGGCGTTGTATTGGAGCCATCCCAACCGCAAATTAATTTCGTAAGATGATTCATCGTACACTTTTTTTAAAGGCTCGGAAGCCGCAGAAAAATCGCCGTTTTTTTCCAATTCATAACTTCTGGAGAAGGCTGCCTCCAGCAATTGCTGATTGGTTTGGGCTGCTAAAGAAAAAACGCTGCCAATTATAAAAAGCAAAACCAGCTTCAATCGTCTGTATTTCTGTATATTTTTTATTTCAGTCATGAGTTGTTTCAGTTTTAAAAATTCCATGATATTCCGGCTGTTAGTGTATGTTTTGTATAGCTGTAATCTGTTGAATTATTTTTTACTCCTGTGGTATATACATTATATTTTTCTGTAATGTCCTGATTAATGTAGCGAAACACAAGTTGAATTTTTTTCCCTGTCGGAAAATAAACACTCCCCGAATATTTTCGGCTCGATTTGCCGGGGAAGTTAGCTACTACATAGCCTGCCGATTCAATAAAATTTTCCATTTCGCCGTTTAAATATTGCCCGTAAAAGTGCGTCGGACCAAGTTGTATTCCTGCCGAAACACCAAAGGTATTGAATCCGAAGCCGTTTTCTTCGCTGCCTTTAAAATAGATTCGGGGAGTTACATAAAAGTTGGTATTTGAAAAGGGATAAAATGTAATCCAGCCGGAAGCCTGCGTGAGACTTTCATTATTTATATTGGCGAAATTCACTTCCGCTCCCGGAGAAATACTTCCAAAATGCGACCAGGCAGTCGCTGAAAAAACGAAATCGCTAAAACTGGTCTTTTTCTCAAAGAAATAAGGCATTGAATTTCTGTTGAGACCTCCGAGCATTAAATCGTAGCTTCCCCAAATCAGACTGGCTGAAGGAGAAAGATAAAGTTTCCTGCCAATCACAAACGTTGGATTGATGTAATACTGAAACTGGTTGGTTTTCATCGGAAATGTGTTGTGGCTTCCCCAGTCAATTCGCTCTTCGCGGTTGATTCCGAGGTAGGTCAGGTTATGGCTCACAATAAAACCGGGAGCCAACTGGTGGGTTAAATCGAACGATTCGAAGTGGTAGTTCTTCAGGTAAAATGCCTCGCCGTAATCGCTGCCAACTTCAGCTTCTTCATCGTGTGGCGCAGCAGTTAACGATTCAAAGTCGGGATTAAAACTGTACCCGCCTTCCAATCCTGCCCGGGTAATTTTTCTTAATGAATAATTGATTTTTGCCTGTAAAGGAGCTGTGAAATTTTGCGCAATTTTTGAGGCCTCGGTGTATCTTCCACTATAAATGAGGCTGTAATAAAGGTATTCCTGTAACCACTCAAAGTTATTGTCGCTTTCCCATGCCAGGTAAAAGTATTTTGTGGCTTTTCTGTATTTGCTCAGGTTAAAAAAGGCAATCCCGGTTCGGGCCTGTAAATAGAAAAAGTCGATGCCTTCGTTTCTAACCAGTTTCGAATAATTAATGAGTTCCTCCCATTTTTGTTGCTGAAAAAGTTTGTAGGAATGTTTATCAACCTCAACAAAATTTAGTTTTTGCTGGGCTGAAACCGTTAGCAAAAAAAGTAAAAACAGTGCGGTTATTCCAATTCGTTTTGACATAACATTTTCATTTTTATTTCTTCAAATTCAATCGAAATGGCAAAGTCACCTCTTTGGTTAATTGTAGTTTCTGCATAAATTTCTTTCATCTTTTTACCTGCAATCTTTTTCGTAATTTGTGAAATGAGCCTGATGTCTTCCGATGACAAAATATCTCCCGAATCTTTTATTGTCATGGTATAATTTGCTTTCAGAAAGAGATAAACCGGTGCCGCAAAATCCTGAAAATATTTCAATAATCCCTTAAATGTGAGATGTATGGGAATAGAATCGTTGCTTTGGCTGTTTGGAAGAAATCCCAGCGGCACTTTAAACAGGAGCAGGAAAAACCAGTACAAAGCAGAATTTTTAGTTCCCTGGAAATTGGTGAAATAGTGCAGGTTGTTGTCGTTATACAAATAAGCTCTTGCGTCTGTATTTTCACACTGAATAAAAGTGTTGTTGTACACATCGGTCTCCACTTTCCAGGTGGAAGTTCCGGCAAGTTTTTTCCATTTCTGCTGGTCTGATTCAACTTTCATTTCAACTTTCATTTGGCGGCCCGGAATAAAATGTAAAGCTGAAGAAAGCATTTCGTTTTTCGAAGGATTGGCAACCACCTGTTCTTTTTTCGGATAATCGAAAGTTTTAAGTGTGAACCCGTCCTGGCTTTTCAGCAGGTAGTTTCCCACCGGGTAATCAACTGTTTCTGATCCAATGTATGGTGTTCCCTGGAACTGAAAATGCAGGTGCGGATAGGGCGAACGACCAGAATTGCCACATTTTCCAATAACCTGTCCCTGCTTAACGGTATCGCCGGGTTTTACTTCTATCGATTTGTTTTTCAGATGGCTCAGTTTCGAGAAAAGAAAATCATCGTGTTTGATAATCACCGTATTTCCCCAGTTTTCACGGGTGTTCACATCTCCGATAATGTTATCCTTTATGTGGCCAACTGCCTCTACAACAGTTCCTTCATCAGGGGCCAGTACCGATTTCCCGAAACAATAATAATCATCGGCATAATCGCCGGAACCTTTGTATTGCTTTCCTTCGTGATTGGTTATAATAAAATCCCAGGCATGGCGCCATTTTCCTTTGTGGGTGTGCTCGCCATTGTGCGCCTGGCTTACAGTCCACTCTCCGTAAAAAGGCAGCGATGCTGCAACCGGAAAAGCGGCCGGAAAACGTTTCATGTTTCCGGAATAGAGATAGAGGTTTTTTTCGGGGTTTCCCAACTGAACCGGGGTTTCTACCAGGTGTTTCGGGCGTTTTTCACGGAGTTTCAGTGCATACAGAAAC
Source organism: uncultured Tangfeifania sp. (assembly GCA_964443035.1). GTDB lineage: Bacteria > Bacteroidota > Bacteroidia > Bacteroidales > Prolixibacteraceae > Tangfeifania. Next base: position 896 of record CAYUBV010000012.1, on the reverse strand, counting down.
ATCAGAACTATCACGTTGAAGGGGAGGGAATAGGCGGATATTTTCAGCAACAGAAAAACCTGCCTTGTGCCGGTGGTAATAAGAACAACCGCTGGCAGCAGAACAATGATCCATCCAAAACTTACCCTGCCAGGAATCAGGTAGTAGCCTCCAAGCGCAATGGCTGTCAGCACATAATTAAATCCGATGAAAGTATAGCCCAGCGAGTTGAATTCGATGCCTACAATTTGGTAGAATAAAAATGCAATGGAAAAACCCAAAACCGAAAGCACAAATGTTATTCTGGAATAAATAAGCAGACCGATTGCAATGATGATTCCGGCCAGTAAATGTGTTTGAAAAAAGATGGCTCCCAGCGAGTGAAAATAGATGCGGACGAAGGAAGAACGAATTGTATTTTCCAGGAATTCATAAAAATCGATAAATGATTTTCCGCCAATGGCATACAATTCGTTGTAGGTAAAAATTCCCCGCTCGCTGAGATGAAGCGCGGTGAGGTCGTTTCCCGAAAGCGCCACAATCCAGATGGTGATTAAAAACGGCACACTCAGGTAGGGAAGTCCGTATTTTCCCAAAACTCCCTGGAATACAATTGTGAAAAAAAAGCAGGTAACAGCCGCAATGGCAATTAAAATGTAAAGTTCTGCAGAAGGATTGTAAAACAAACCAATTCCGAGACCCACCAGCAGGGCATTAAATCCGTATAGCCCCGAGCTCAGCATGTATTTGTTGTAACCCAGCCCCCAGGCAAGTGAGTTGGCAATAATTACAGCAACCAATCCGCCAATACCGGCCCCGTAATCAAAAAAACTGATGACTACCAGAAACACTGCCAGCAGTTTCGAGGTGGAAAAAAACACCTGCGAGTAGCTGTTGAGGATTGAATGAAGGATTTC
>CAYUBV010000011.1:13885-23188 GCA_964443035.1 uncultured Tangfeifania sp. | reverse complement strand
CAATTTTTATGCCGGTCGGCACAGCCGGCTCGGTAAAAGGCATCCACACACGCGACCTGCAGGAAGATGTAAAAGCACAGATTATTCTTGGGAACACGTATCACCTCTATCTGCGCCCGGGAATGGAGGTAATTGAAAAGGCCGGCGGGCTGCATAAATTTAACCGCTGGAGCGGCCCCATTTTAACCGACAGCGGCGGGTTTCAGGTTTTTTCGCTGGGCGATATCCGCAAATTAACGGAGGAGGGTGCAAAGTTTCAATCGCACATCGATGGTTCATACCACATTTTTACTCCTGAAAATGTGATGGATATTCAGCGAACCATTGGGGCCGATATTATTATGGCGTTTGATGAATGCACGCCCGGCGATGCGGATTATTCGTATGCGCAAAAATCGTTGGAGCTTACCAGGAGATGGCTCGAAAGGTGTTTCGTTCAGTTTAATAAAACAGAACCGAAATACGGGTACAGCCAGTCGCTTTTTCCCATTGTGCAGGGAAATACGTTTGCAGATTTACGCAAAACAGCGGTGGAACATGTAAAAACATTCGATGCCGACGGCTACGCAATTGGCGGGCTTTCGGTGGGTGAAACCGTTGAGGAAATGTACGAAATGACCGAGGTTTGCACAGCCGATCTTCCGGAGAATAAACCACGGTATTTAATGGGCGTGGGAACACCGGTGAATATTCTCGAAGGCATCGATCGTGGAGTAGACATGTTCGACTGCGTTATGCCCACACGGAACGGCAGAAACGGGATGCTTTTTACTTCGGAAGGAATTATAAACATCCGCAACAAAAAATGGGAAAACGATCATTCTCCCATCGATGCCGGCGGAACTTCGTTTGTCGACCAGTATTCAAAAGCCTATTTGAGGCATTTGATTATTTCGGGCGAAATGCTGGGGGCACAAATTGCCAGTCAGCACAACCTGGCGTTTTATTTGTGGCTGGTAAAAACCGCCCGTCAAAAAATTGTGAACGGCGAATTTAAAAGCTGGAAAAACGATATGGTTGAGCGCCTAAAAGAGAGATTGTAGTAATGAAATTTTACAGGACCATCGACATATACATCACAAAGAAGTTTCTTGGAACTTTCTTTTATGCCATTGCTCTGATTTTGAGCATTGCCATTGTGTTCGATATGTCGGAAAACTTAGATGAATTTCTTTCGAAAGATATTACGTGGGGAACAATTATTTCGGAATATTACCTGAATTTCATTCCTTATTTTGCCAATCTTTTCAGCCCGCTTTTTACGTTTATTGCTGTTATTTATTTCACTTCGAAAATGGCATACAATACCGAAATTATTGCCATTTTGAGCAGTGGGGTTTCCTACAGGCGGCTCATGCGGCCTTACATTGTTTCGGCATTTGTTCTGGCTGTATTTTCTTATACTTTGGGTAATTATATTATTCCGCCGGCCAATAAAACACTGAATGAGTTCAGGCAGTTTTACATCGATAACAACATGCAAACTGTTTCAAACGAACGGAATATCCACCGCCAGATTGAACCCGGCGTTTTTATTTACATGCAAAGTTTTAATTCGAATAATGTGGGTTACCGCTTTACACTCGAAAAGTTTGAAGATTCAAAACTGGTGGAAAAACTTACTGCCGACAACATCCGGTGGAACGACGAATCGGGGAAATGGGTAATCAATAACTGGTGGAAGCGAATAATTTACGAAGACCACGAAGAATTTGAAAAAGGGTACCGAATGGATACTACCCTCAATATGACTCCAGCCAATTACGTGGTGATGAAAAACGAAATGGAAAATTTTACAACACCTGCACTTAAAAAAGAAATTGCCGGGATGAAACTTCGAGGTGTGAACATTGTGGAGTGGGAAATTGAGCGGCACAAACGGGTAGCCAATCCGTTTTCTGCTTTTATATTAACCATTATCGGCGCCGGACTTGCATCCCGGAAAATAAAAGGTGGCCTGGGGCTGCATCTCGGTCTCGGACTGCTGCTGAGTTTTTCATACATTCTTTTCATGCAGGTTTCCACGGTTTTTGCCATAAGCGGAAATACTCCTCCGTTAATTGCTGTATGGATTCCGAATGTTGGGTACAGCATTATTGCGTTCTTTGTATTCCGGTGGGCTGCCAGGTAATTATCAGCAAACATACCAGCCGGGTTTTATCATTTAAACAATGCGTATAATAATTCGGGTTCATTGTATCATTGAACTTTAAATTACGTAATGCATTTTAGTATATCGGGAGGCAGAGTGAAAAAATTTATATTTTTGCCCCGGTTTAAAAAGATTAACTCTTGGTAAAAGAGAATTTTATAATTAAAATCAAACTTTTATGTCATTAAGAAGTAACGTTCTTGATCTTAGGAAAAGAAAAAGGGAAGTTCAAAAAGGCGGTGGCGACAAAGCCATTGAGAAACAGGCCAAGATGGGTAAACTTACCGCCCGCGAACGAATTTTGGCTCTTTTAGATAAAAATTCATTTCATGAATATGATTTGTTTGTTGAACACAGCGCCAAAGATTTCGGCATGGATTCGAAAGTGCTCCATGGCGATGGCGTTATCATCGGAACAGGTATAATTTACAGCAAACCGGTTTGTATTTTCGCCCAGGATTTCACTGTAGCCGGTGGATCTTTGGGATTGATGCACGCCCGGAAAATCACAAAAATAATGGACCATGCCCTGAAAATGCGGGTACCGCTCATCGGTATCAACGATTCAGGCGGCGCGCGTATACAGGAAGGAGTAAATTCACTTGCAGGTTATGGCGAAATTTTCTTCCGTAACACACTGGCATCGGGTGTAATTCCGCAAATCTCGGTTATTCTCGGCCCTTGTGCAGGTGGAGCGGTTTATTCTCCCGCGCTCACCGATTTTGTTTTTGTGGTTGAAAACATTTCGAAAATGTTCATCACCGGTCCGAGTGTTATTAAGTCGGTGCTGGGCGAAGAAATTTCGATGGAAGAACTTGGCGGTGCCAGGGTTCATGCTGAACTTACCGGGAATGCACATTTTTTTGCTACCAGCGAACTTGAATGTTTCGAGCAGATTAAAAAACTCATCAGCTACATTCCGCGAAACAACGGAATGAAGGCGCTGCCGTTCCCACCCAAACCTCCGAAAAAAGGAATGAAAATTGAAGACATCGTTCCGGCAGATCCACGTATTCCATACGATGTGCGCGATATTATTAAAAGCGTAACCGACAGTTCGGAATTCTTTGAAGTGATGGAATATTTTGCTCCGAACATCGTCATCGGGTTCGGACGCATGGAAGGGGATACCATTGGATTTGTAGCCAACCAGCCAATGGTGCTGGCAGGAGTCCTCGATACCGACAGCTCCGATAAAGCAGGTCGTTTTATACGCTATTGCGATGCGTTTAACATCCCGATTGTTACATTGGAAGATTTGCCGGGCTACCTGCCGGGCGCCGACCAGGAGCACGCCGGAGTAATTCGTCACGGCGCAAAAATTTTGTATGCCTACAGTGAAGCAACAGTGCCAAAAGTAACGGTCATTCTGAGAAAAGCATACGGCGGTGGATACATTGCAATGAACTCGCGCCACCTTCGTGCTGATTTTGTGTTCGCATGGCCAACTGCCGAAATTGCAGTTATGGGACCTGAAGGTGCCGCCAACATCGTTTTCCGCAAAGAAATATCCGAAGCTGAAAATCCGGAGGAAGTGCGCCAGCAGAAAATACAGGAGTACAAAGAAAAATTTGCCAATCCGTATGTTGCTGCAGCCCAGGGATACATCGACGAGGTAATTGAGCCCCGCGATACCCGTGGCAGGATTTTACATGCAATGAAAGTATCGGAAAACAAAAGTGTTTTTCTTCCGGACAAAAAACACGGAATTCCTCCGTTTTAATCCATTAAAAAAATCGGCATGACAAAAGAAAAAAACAAAGATCAGTTTCAGGGAAAGGAAATGAAATCACTGATTGTGCAGGGGGCAAAATACCAAACTACCCTGACTTGGAAATTTGAAAACCGGGTGAAATATGAAACACCGAACCCGAATTATATTTACTCATTTATTCCGGGAACAGTGATCGACATTTTTATAAAACCGAAGCAAAAAATAAAAGAAGGCGAAACCTTGTTGCTGCTTGAAGCAATGAAAATGCAAAACCAGGTACGGATGCCTTTCGATGGTCAGATTTTAAAAATCCATGTAAAAAAAGATCAGGTTATTCCCAAAAAATACCTGATGATTGAAGTAAAACCGGTAAAAATGTAATTTAAAAAGACTTTCAAATATTAATAAAAACCGTGTAAGTCAAATTGCACGGTTTTTTTTTATATTTATATGCATTGCATGAACCGTTTTTTAATATATATCGCTCTTATGTTTTGTTTGAATAACACATTCGGACAGGACAGTTTGTGCATTAAACCAACCGAAGGCACTGATTTCTGGTTTGGCTTTATGGAGAACCGTCATTACCAGGAAAACCACTACCTCGAAATTACTGTTACAGCACGCGAAACCACAACTTTTCAAATTACTTACGGGCCGGATGAAATTCCTTTGGGAGGTATTTCCCAGGTTAGTGCCAACAGTTCTAAACAGGTAAGAATTTCCTGGGAAAAGCTGGAAGCCATGGGGTCTGAAACAATTGAAAACAAAGGAATCCACCTCACATCAGAAAAACCGGTAAATGTATATGCACTTAACTGGAGCCTTAATTCTGCAGGTGTTGCCACAATTTACCCGGTTTCATCTCTTGGCAAAGAGTATTTTGCTATGTGTTACTATCCGTATATCGATTTAAGCAATCCGCAGGAAGGCAACGGGCGCAACAGTGAATTCATGATTGTTGCCGCCTTTGATTCAACAATTGTCAATATAACTCCCTCGAAAGTTACCCACCGGCAGAAACCAAAAGACTCAACTTTCACCATCATTCTGAATAAAGGAGAAATATACCAGGTTCAATCTGAAAATGAACCCGGCACCCGCCAGCAGGGGCAGGGCGACCTGACAGGCAGTTACATTGAAGCCGACAAACCCGTCGCCTTTTATTCCGGATCATTAAGTACCCAGATACCTTCGGGTAAATGCTGCTGGGAACACCTTTACAAACAAATGCCCCCGGTATATTCCTGGGGACTTGAGTATTACGCAGTTCCGCTAAAGTCGAGGGAGCAGGATCGGTACCGGATACTGGCCGCACAAAACAATACAGATGTTTATATATCGGGCAGATCTCCTGTAACACTTAACAGGGGCGAATTTGAGGAGGCTGTTTTTTTTAATTCAGAGGATCCCAAACGGATACTGGCCAGCAAACCTGTATTAGTAGCTCAATACAGCCAATCAAGAGACGTAGACAGTTCATTTACCGGAGGATACGGTGACCCTTTCATGAATATATTAAGCCCGGTAAATCAATCAATAAATGAGGCAACTTTTGTAGCCTATAATTCACCCGATATAGAATTGGAAGGTATGGTTTACGAAGGAATCCGAAATTATTTTGTAAACATAGTTACACTTTCTGATCAAACAGAAAATATACGGGTGAACAGCCAATCTGTTCATAATGAATTCAGGGAATTCCCTGAAGGAAATTATTCCTATGCACAGATTGAAATAATAAATGGAACACACCAAATAGAAAACATTGGCGACGAAGGCGGATTTTTGGCGTACGTTTACGGTTTTGGTGGAATTGAATCGTATGGCTACGGAGTTGGACATAATTTAAACCTGACACTCGATTTAGGAGAAAGCGCCTTTTTTGAAAGCGACACACTTTTGCTGTGCCACGGCGAAACCACTACGCTGGATGCCGGATCTAATTTCGATTCATACGATTGGAACACGGGAGAAACCACACAAAAAATATCTGTTTCCGAAGCTGGGAAATATTCAGTTAAAACAACTACCCCCGAAGGTTGTCAACTCGAAGATTCTGTTGTGGTTTTGGTCAACCAGCCGGTAATAATCAATTTAGGTGAAGACGATACAGGTTGTCAGCCTTATTCAATAGATTTGGAAGGGGTGGAGAGTTTTGAACGTTATGTATGGCAGAATGAATTAAATGATACACTTTCAACCGCTGAAAAAATCCAGGCGAATGAAACAGGGATTTACTACGTTACGGTTTTCGACGAATTTAATTGTCCGGGTTACGACACGCTAAAACTAATTGTTTATCCTGTTCCTGATATTGAAATTTCAGGCCCTGAACTTGTTTGCGGAGGAAAGTCGGCAGAGTTGGACATTTCGATAACCGGAACCCAGGATTCAATCTGGAGAATCCCCGGTAATTTTAGCTGGAATGCAAATACTCCGACGGACATTTTTACTCAAACTACACGTACAACCGCAAATATTGAAATTAACGACTGGGGTGATTATGAGATTTATTACCAGTTAACTACAATTGACGGATGTAGTGTTGCCGATACTTTTAGGGTAAGTTTTTACCCGGATACTTTTGCCGATTTCGATTTTATTGCCGAACAGAGGGAAGGATGTCAACCACTAAAATTGCAGGTTCAGGCCACTCCTCAATCCACTGACATAATTTATTACTGGATGACCGATACACTTCCTTATCCAAGCGGCAACCAAATACAATTCAATTTTGAAGAGCCTGGGGAATACGATATTGGTTTAATTGCACAATCAGCAATAACAGGCTGCACTGATACGCTTGTAAAATCCGATTGGATTACTGTACACCCCAAACCATATGCAGCATTTGAAGTTGATTTTCCGGTAGCCTTATCAGAAAATGCACGGATTACTTTCACCAACCAATCTGAGAACGCTGATTTTTTTTCGTGGGACTTTGGCAACGGAAATTCATCAAGCGAACAACATCCAGTGCACACATACACTTCTCCCGGTAATTATACCGCGCAGTTAATAGCTGAAACGTCTTTTGGTTGTAAAGACACAGCGGTCCGGGAAATTACAGTTTTACAGTCTCCCGACAAATTTCCCAATGCTTTTCGGCCAAATAGCCCCATTGAAGTAAACCAGACATTTATGCCGGTGAAAGAGGGAGTGGATCATTCAAGGTTTAAGTTAGAAATTTACAACCGGTGGGGCGATCTGGTTTTTGAAAGCAACTCTCCGGATAATCCGTGGACAGGCAAAAACCAAAACGGAAGAAAAGTACCGGCAGGCAACTATGTTTGGATAGCTAATTATTTTGATGTTCAGGGATTTGAACACCACAAAAAAGGGCAAGTACTTTTGGTTGATTAATATGGATTAAACCAATTATTTACCGGGATTAAAAAACGGCAGATGAAAGTTTTCTCTTTTCTCTTTTAATAAAAAGGATACAGTAATTTCACTTGAGCCACCCGAATGGCCCCACAATCCGGAAATAGCAACATCGTAGCTATACATTATTTCCCATCTTTTTTTTTCAAACCCAATTTGCAGAATTAAAGCGTCAAACCGGGTGCCTATATTCTGCCTTACCCACAAGCCGGTTTTGAAACTGTTCTTTGCAGCCATCAATCCATAAGTAACCTGGCTGAAAATATCCTGTTGCTGAAGGATCAGATGAGGTGAAATTTCAAATTTTTCTTCGAGGTGTCCGTAAAGAAATACAGGAAACCTGGCACCAATATGAATAGTATATTTCCGGTGCAAACGGTCTACATCCCCGGAGTTCTCAGAGTATGTCGTTTGTGGCTCAGCAAGATGATGAACAGCAGCACCATATAATAACCGGTTGTTGTAAACCATTACGCCTGCAGAAAAATCGGGAAATGAATAGTTGGGGTTGGTCAAATACTGCAACTCTTCTGAACTTCCGTAATTATCAGAATAGCCATCGAGGTTGTCGGGAAAAATTAGTTCATTAATTTTAAGAGAGTTATAAAATAAACCACCCTGGATTCCGCCATTTAAATAATAATTGTCGCTGAGCCTGATTTGCACAGAGTAAGTTAAATTTAACTGCATCAAATTGAGAAGGTTATTTGCCTGGGCATCGTTTAACAGGTAAACCCCGAGGCCACCCCGAAGTTTTTCAACAGGAAAATCGAGCGCAACTTTGTAAGTTGAAAAAGCATTGTTAAATGAGTGCCACTGGCTCCGGTGCTGAACCGTAAAACGTGGCACCCCCGCTGTGCCGGCAAAGGCAGGATTCAGATATAGCGGGCTGGCATAAAATTGCGAAAAAGAAACATCTTGTGCCGGGATTTTACTCACCGGCATAATCAAACAAAATAAAACTGAAACCAATTGAATTATCTTTGTTTTCTTTTTCGTCATCTTTCCCTTTCATCCAAATATTTACCAAATTAAACTACAAGTAACCTGAAAAACAAAAAAAGGCTGTTGTTTCCAACAGCCTCCTAAAAATCTCAACTTAAACTAATCGCGTTATTTCTAACTTTTTTCTAATTCCAGTAAACTTCGTTTATCATCCAGTCTTCCAGCATCAAATTTTGTTCGGTTTCATTATCCGGATACTGGTATCTTTTATTTATCCAGTTGTTTTCATTCAGCATCCAGTCTTCAAGAGCAAGATATTCTTCTGAAAAGTCGGCTACAACGAAAGTGGTGTTGTCAAAATTATTCCAGTTATTTTCATTTAACATCCAGTCTTCTACTTCCAGTTTCAATTCTGTAATGTTTTCAAGGCATGAGGCAATCGCTAATTCTGATCCCTTGGCGCTCACATTTCCAACAGTCAAAAATGCGAGAAGAAATGTAGCTAAGATAATTTGAGTTAATCGTGTTTTCATTGTTTTCTGTTTTAATTGTCTTTCCGAAGATTTTCTTCGGGTTGTTTTCTGCATTGTTTTCGTTATATATGACTACCTGTGGGCGCAAAGGTTACATCTCTTTTGGTTAAAAAGTATAAAAAGTAAGCTAACGGTGCACAATTTTCGGCGAATGACGACTTCTACCGGTAAATAAAAATACCTTGGGGTATGAAATTATCGAAATCTGACGGTAAGTGGCGAAAGATACCAAAAACAGCCGACCCGCTGCCCGACATGGAAGCGTAAACAGCTCCCAGCTCATAAAGCTTTTCTTTAAGATTTTTTATTTCAGGATATTTGGGGAATACACTTTTTTCGAAATCATTTACAACTGTATTTTTCCACTCTTCAATGGGCAGTTGGGGTAAATCAGCGAGGTTGAAATCGGGTGTTTTTGGAATGACGTTTTTGTACGCTTCGGGTGTACTTACCGAAAATGCAGGTTTGAGAATCACTGTTTTGTATTCCGACAAATCAAGCCTGATTGGCTGAAGCTGCCCTCCGATACCGGTTGCAAATGCAGGTTTGTTTTCAATAAAAAAGGAACAGTC
>CAYUBV010000011.1:0-13785 GCA_964443035.1 uncultured Tangfeifania sp. | reverse complement strand
AAATTCCGGAAGCTGTAAATTTTTCCTCTTTTGATTCCGCCATTTCAAGCGCATCGGTAAGCTGAACCGGGTAAAAAACCGTTTCCAGGTTGTGGTAACCATCCGTCCGTTTTGAAACCACATGAAGGCCGATATTTATTTTGGCATTCGGAAAAACTATCATAAGAAAAAATTCCCCGGTAAAACCGGGGAAAATATTTGTTTATTCTTCATTCATCAATTCATATTCTTCGGGTGTTCCGCAGGTACAAATCAGGTGGCGGTCGCCCCAGGCATTGTTTACACGTCCCACCGGTACCCAGAATTTATGCTCTTTGAGCCATTCGCGCGGCCACGCGGCTTTTTCACGCGAATAGGCATGTTCCCACGAATCGGCACTGACAACTACGGCAGTGTGTGGTGCATTCTTAAGCACATTATCTTCTTTGTCGGCAGTTCCGTTTTCAACTTCTTTTATTTCGTTGAAAATGGTATTCAAGGCATCGATAAACCGATCAATCTCTTGTTTCGATTCACTTTCGGTCGGTTCAATCATCAGCGTGCCATGAACCGGGAAAGAAAGCGTGGGTGCGTGAAACCCAAAATCAATCAAACGCTTGGCAATATCTTCTTCGGTAATTCCGGCAGAAGCTTTCAGGTGGCGGCATTCCATTATCAGTTCGTGAGCCACCCGGCCGTTTTTTCCGGAATAAAGAATTCCGTAGTTTTTTGCGAGCGCTTTGGCTATGTAATTGGCATTTAAAATAGCCAGCTCAGTAGCTTTTTTCAATCCTTCGGCGCCCATCATTTTTATGTATCCGTAGGTAATTGTAAGCACCGATGCGCTGCCCCAGGGAGCCCCGGCCACTGCATTAATTCCAACATGGCCGTTGTTTATAACCGGGTGCGACGGCAGAAACTCCACCAAATGTTCGGCAACCGCAATCGGTCCGACCCCCGGGCCACCACCGCCGTGCGGAATGGCAAATGTTTTGTGCAGATTGAGATGACAAACATCGGCGCCAATAATTCCGGGAGTAGTCAGGCCAACCTGGGCATTCATATTTGCGCCGTCCATGTAAACCTGTCCGCCATTTTTATGAATTACTTCGCAAATTTCTTTTATCGATGATTCAAATACGCCGTGAGTCGACGGGTAGGTAACCATCAATGCAGCCAGTGAATCTTTGTGCCCGGCGGCTTTCTTTTTCAGTTCTGACAAATCGATGTTTCCGTTTTCGTCGCATCCAACCACCACCACTTTCATTCCGGCCATTACTGCACTCGCCGGATTGGTTCCATGTGCCGAGGAAGGAATTAAAACAACATCCCGCTGATCCTCGTCCTTGCTTTTGTGGTATTCACGAATCACCATAAGGCCTGAATATTCTCCGGCTGCTCCTGAATTCGGCATAAGGCTTACATCGGCCATGCCGGTAATTTCAGCCAAATCGCGTCGCAGTTCTTCCATCATTTCATGATAACCGCGCGCCTGGTTTTTGGGAATAAACGGATGAAGGCCGTTAAATTCGATCCAGCTTAGCGGAAGCATTTCGGTGGCAGCATTTAGTTTCATGGTGCACGAGCCCAGCGAAATCATCGAATGTGTAAGCGAAATATCTTTGTGTTCAAGCCGTTTGATGTACCTTACCATTTCGGTTTCCGAGCGGTATTTATTGAACACTTTCTGGGTCATAAAATCCGATTGCCGTGCAAATTTTTTTGCAATTTTATTTCCGGCGGGATATTCAAGGACAGTTTGCCATTTTTTGTTGGCTGCTTTTGCAAAAACCTCCAGAATCCAGGTCATGTCCTCACGGTTGGTTGTTTCGTCGATGCTGATTCCCACCTCACCGTTTTTAAAATAGCGGAAATTCATTTCCAGTTCGTGCGACAACCATTCAATATCTTCGCGTTTTACATGCTTTGGTAAACTAAACCTGATGGTATCGAAAAAGTGATCATTCAGTTGTTTATATCCCAGTTTTTCTACTTCCCGGGTGAGGAAAGCCGCAATGTTATGAATTCTTTCGGCAATCATTTTTATTCCTTCCGGTCCGTGATATACACCAAAAAATCCGGCCATAGTAGCCAGCAGAGCCTGCGCTGTGCAGATATTGGATGTGGCTTTTTCGCGCTTAATGTGCTGCTCCCGGGTTTGCAGCGCCATTCTGAGTGCGCGGTTTCCCTGCATGTCTTTTGAAACGCCGATAATGCGGCCGGGCATGTACCGTTTAAAAGCTTCGCGGGCTGTAAAAAATGCAGCGTGCGGTCCGCCATATCCCATCGGTACACCAAACCGCTGGCTGTTCCCGAAAGCAATATCAGCCCCCCATTCTCCGGGTGGCGTTAAAACCGCCAGTGAAAGCAGATCGGTGGCAACCGCTACTTTTATTTCTTTTTCGTGTGCTTTTTCAGCCAATCCCGAATAATCCTGAATCTCGCCATCCGAATTCGGGTACTGAAGAATTACACCGAAAACATCATCTGAAAATTCGAATGAGCCGGCGGGCTCTATTGTTAGTTCTATTCCGAGCGGATTGGCTCTTGTTTGCAAAACATCCAACGTTTGCGGCCACACTTTTTCATCGACCAACACCTTGTTAACGCCGGCTTTTGCCATTTTGCGCGAACGCAAATTGTACATCATAACCATTGCCTCGGCAGCAGCAGTAGATTCATCGAGCAGCGAAGCATTGGCAATTTCCATGGAGGTAAGCTCACAAGCCATGGTCTGAAAATTCAGCAAAGCTTCGAGCCGCCCCTGTGAAATTTCGGCCTGGTAGGGTGTGTAAGATGTGTACCAAACCGGGTTTTCCAATACATTTCGTAAAATTACAGCAGGAGTAATGGTGTCGTAATACCCCATTCCGATGTAAGTATTGAAAACTTTGTTTTTATCGGCAAGATTTAAAATCCTTCTGAAATAACGTCTTTCAGTCAGTCCTTCCTTTAATTTGAGCGGTTCTTTCAGTCGTATATTTTTCGGAACAGTTTCATCAATCAACTGTTCCATTGAGGAAACTCCAACAGTTTTGAGCATCTCTTTTATTTCGTTTTCGCGTGGTCCGATATGCCGGTTAACAAATCTGTCTTGAAACATGAGCTTTTTTATTATGAATGAATTATTTGCAATATTATTGTTTCGCCGGAATGGAAAAAATGACTTTAAACCATTTCCTCTATTTTGAAACTAATTTTTTAAATTTTCGGGATTATTGATCGCTTTTTTACTTCGCCGGTTCATGTTAAAAACGGATTGGATTTCTTTTCAAATTCGAGTGTGGTTTCAGGCCCGTGTCCGCAATAAACTGTTGTTTCGTCAGGCAGTTTGAACAGTTTCTCTTTAATTCCCGAAATCAAAGTTGCCTGATCGCCGCCTGGAAGATCGCTTCTGCCGATGCTCCCGTGAAAAAGCACATCGCCGCCAATAAGTATCTTTTCTTTTTCAGAATAAAAAACCACATGCCCGGGTGAATGACCCGGAACATGAATGATATCGAATTCCGTATTTCCGAACTTCAGTTTTTCATTTTCAGAAAAAAATGAATCAGGCGGATTAACCGGCTTCATGTCGAAACCAAACATTTTGCCCTGATCGATGGCTTTTTTTACCCAGAAAGCATCGTCGGGGTGAGCCACAAACGGAATGTTGTACTCCTGCCGGATAAATTCCACACCCATAATGTGATCGAAATGGCAATGAGTGTTTGCAATCATTACCGGTTTCAGACCACTTTTCGAAATATAATTTTTTATTTCATCGTGTTCCACCGGAAAGTAAAACCCGGGATCGACAAAAATACATTCACCTGTTTCATCTGATATCAGAAATGTATTCTCCTGCAGCGGATTTACCGCGAACTTTTTAATTTCAACCATAAATGTTTAATTAACTGTTCCTTTTAATAATGGAACAAAAACAAAACCACCATGTTTTTCAGTTATGAATTCTTCTTCCGAAATCCGGTCGACCACAATCATTTCCTGGCGGTTTGATTTTCCCACAGGAATTACCATGCGGCCGCCAATTTTCAGTTGCTCTTGTAATGCAGGGGGAATGGAGGCAGCTCCTGCTGTAACCAAAATTTTATCGAACGGCGCAAAATTGGGTAGCCCGGCATAACCGTCGCCGAAAAAACAAGCCGGATGGTAACCAATTTCAGGTAAAAACGACTGTGCTTTCAGGTACAATTCTTTTTGGCGCTCGATGGTAAAAACCTTTGCTCCCATTTCGGCCAAAACTGCAGCCTGGTAACCGGAGCCGGTGCCCACTTCCAGTATTTTGTCATTTTTTTCTACTTTTAGAAGCTGGGTTTGAAACGCAACAGTGTAAGGTTGCGAAATGGTTTGCCCCGAGCCGATTGGAAAAGCCTGGTCTTTGTAAGCAAAATGAATAAACGAACTTTCCATAAACAGGTGACGGGGAACTTTGCCGATAGCCTCCAGTACTTTCGGGTCCCTGATGCCTTTCACTTTTAAACTGTTAACCAGTTTTTTTCGCATTCCATGGTGACGTAAATCATCCTTTTCTGTCATCTTGTGCTTAATTATTTTGCAAAAATAAAGGATTCACCCCGATTTTGGCTATACCTTTTCAAACAATATTAACATTTAAAGTTGATAAAAACATACCGGTTTTCGAAAAAAGGAAGCCGCTGAATCCTATATTTGCAGCATGCTGAACATCGGATTAATAGGAGATATCAAATTACTCGAACCTTACGCCAAAATGATTCACGATCATTCGGACATCCACATTTCCGGAAAATCGTCGGTGGGAACCAATACAAATCCAGCCAGCTTTCGGTTTTCAATTCCTGAATTTAATCGTGTGGAATTAATCGAGCGCTGTGAGGCTTTGGTAATTAACAGGTTTTCGCTGCTGTCGTTTTCAGCGATCTGTAACATTATAAAAAAATCGAAACACATTTTCGCTGCTGAATTTCCGGCTGTCAGCATTGAAGAATGCCGGGAGCTGGCCAAACTGGCAAACGAAGCGCAAACGGTAGTACAGGTAAAAAATCCACTCTATTTTTTGCCTCCCGTTCAGTGGTTAAATAACAACCTTAAAAAACCGGCATACATCGACATTTCCTATTTTAAAACTGATTTTGAAGAAACGGCTGCTCTATTGTCATTGCTTTTTATGCTGAAGGATATTACCGGGACCGAACCAAAGAAAATAAGTGCCCTTTCATTCCGGAAAACTGCCGGTGAGTTTGAATTCAGCAATGTAAGACTAGAATTCGGAAATGCTTCTACAGTGAACATTAACTTTGGAAAATCGAACAAAGAAGAATTTAAAATCAGGGCCTGGGCAGCGGGGCAAATTGTATCTTTCAATATGTTGACCAAAAATTACAGTTGTAACAGTGCAACCACCGATTTAACACCTTACAGGGGCATAAAAGAATTTGATAAATTTGTGGAAAGTTCAACAAAAAAATCAAAAAATTTGTCATCCTTAAACGACTACCTTGCTGTTCTTCAGGTTGTTGATCGTATCAGGGGCAAGTTGGAGCAATTTTCTGTTTCATAATCCTGCCAAAAACTTAATTTTGCCGCAATATTTTTCCGGGCGAGGCGTTAAATGTACGAAGTTGCATTTGGTGCAACTTTTAGACTGAACTTAACCGGCGGGTAATGAATAAAAAATGGCAGGTTGCCAAATACATATTATTTGATTTTCTGGCTGCAGCTATAAGCTGGACAGCTTTTTTTATCTACCGCAAAGCGGTAATTGAACCCCAGCGTTTTGGCATAGATATTCCCATTGAATTTACAGATCGCTATTTCATGGGGTTGGTAATCATTCCTCTGGTTTGGGTGCTTTTTTATTACATTACAGGATTTTACGACAACATCTACCGTCGCTCGCGGCTTCTGGAACTGGGTCAGACTTTGCTTACATCCGTAATCGGGGTGGTGGTTATTTTCTTTGCGCTCATTCTCGATGATTTTGTAGGTTCTTACAAAAATTATTACAACCTGTTTTTTACACTTCTGGGATTGCATTTTGGATTAACCTATATTTTCAGATTAATTTTAACCACGCAAACCATTCACAGGATTCACAAACGGAAAATCGGGTTCAACACGCTTTTGATTGGCAGCAACAAAAAAGCAGAAAAGATTTACAATGAAATGACCCGGCAGAAAAGACCGGCCGGAAATTTATTTACCGGGTTTGTGGGAGTAGAAAACAACGACGACCGTCTTTTAAGAAAATATATTCCCCAACTGGGCGGATTAGACCAACTGAATGAAATAATCGAGGGCAATAATATTGAAGAGGTAATTCTTGCCATAGAAACCAAAGAACATGAAAAGGTAAGCGAAATACTGACAGTGCTTGAAAATCGCCATGTTACTATTTGGGGGATTCCTGATTTATACGATTTTTTGTCGGGAACCGTAAAATCGAATGCCATTTACGGTATTCCGCTCATAAAAATTTCGAACGGACTGATGTCTGCCTGGCAGGAAAAAACAAAACGGTTGCTCGACATTGTTCTTTCAGTGCTTGCGACAATTCTGTTTCTGCCCGTTTTCATTGTTTTGGCAATCATTATAAAAAGCACCTCCAAAGGGCCGGTAATTTACAGGCAGGAAAGAATCGGGCGGTTTGGCGAACCTTTTTACATTTACAAACTGCGCAGCATGGTTCAGGGAGCAGAAAACGGCACCCCTGAATTATCGAGCGAAAGTGATAGCCGGATTACAAAAATCGGCCGTTTTTTGCGCAAAACCCATCTCGACGAAATTCCCCAGTTTTTAAATGTTATTAAAGGCGAAATGTCTCTGGTGGGGCCGCGTCCCGAGCGGAAGTTCTACATCGATCAGATTGTAAAACAAGCCCCGCATTACACTCACCTGCACAAGCTAAGGCCCGGAATTACATCGTGGGGACAAGTGAAATACGGTTACGCTTCCAATGTGGATGAAATGCTGGAACGGCTTCAGTACGACATGATCTACCTAAAAAACATTTCGCTTTACATCGATTTTAAAATTTTGATATATACGATTATGGTCAGTTTTAAAGGGAACGGGAAGTAATTACAAATTTAGAATGAATTCAACTCAATTTTTTCGATTGATTTATATTCCGCTCCGGCAGGTTTCAGAATGCTCTGGTAGTAGATTAGTTCATTGATTGTTACCTGTTGAATAAGTTTTTCAGGATAGTTATTAAGGGTATCATAAAACAGGGGTTTGTTTTTCAAAAATTTGATTCTTCCCAAAGTGAGGTGCGGACTGAATTCCCGTTGTTCCTTTTCGAATCCCAAAACAGAAAGTTTTACGTCAATTTCGGCAGCGAGTTGTTTCAAAATTTCATGCTTTTCAATATTTACAAACAGAACTTTGGGTTGGCGGTTTCGTTTGAAAAAACCAACTCCTGTTAAATCAAACTGAAATGCAGAAAAATTATTAGCAGTTTCCCGCAAAACTGTTTTTACCTGATCAACCTGAACCGGAGAGGTGTCGCCCAAAAATTTTAGGGTAAGGTGTAAATTATTTTTTTCCACCCATTTAATTTTTTCGTGGTCAAAAGTTTTTTTCAGGTGACCCAGTAGTTTAATCAGTGCAGGTTGTGGCTCAATTTTCACAGCAATAAAAGTTCGTATCGATTCAGGCATTTCACAACATTTTTTATAAATATCCTACTTCAACGAGGGTAACAATTTCCTCCAGCATTCTATCTTCTCCTTCGGGGTCGTATTCAGATTTCAGATCGCTGCCAAAAAGGCGTGCAATTCCCTGCCAGAAAAAAGCGCTGAACCCACCCCTGAAATCTTTCAGCAGTTTGTAGGAAGTCCGGCTGGTTTCCCGATCAATCAGTTTCAGCAGAATGCGCCCCTCGGAAATGGTCATTTTTTTCAGTTCATCTTTATATTTCGACATTAATTCGTCCTCGAGAGTTTTCATTAACTGCCGCCGGTCGCTTTGCTCCTCGAGGGCAAAATAAGCGGGTTCGTATTTTTCGAGCAGCCGGCCTGCTTCTTTTGCATAGGGCAGCACTTTTTTTACCTTGTGCACATACCGGTTATAGCGCCGTTCGTGCCTGCGGCTTTCAAATTCGCGGGGAGGCATTACCCAAACTTCCTGTATATTTTTATGAATAAGGGTGTCCTCTCCTTCAACAATGCCAATTATAAAGTCTGTTGTGTCTTTTTCCTGTGCCCAAACAGCAGGCAAAGCCAGCAGCACAAACAATGTCAGTAGTCCGTATTTCTTTATAATTTTATTCATTTATGGTTCCTGTAAATCGCTGTTAGCTTCATGCAATAATTGCACCGAAGCAGTTCATCTGCAATTTTTTCTGTCAAATCAAAAAACATATTTTTTAACACATTCCAAAAACAAAACGAAGATATCTCATTTCAATTATAACCTGTACAAAGTTTATATCTTTGAGGCGATTTTGCAACTATAATTTGAATTCATGAATACAAATATAAATTCTGAGATTGGCAAACTGGAGGGCGTAATTGTTCACAATCCAGGCTCGGAAGTGGAAAATATGACACCCGAAAATGCCGAGCGCGCTTTGTACAGCGACATACTGAACCTGTCGATTGCATCGGAAGAATATGCGCAGCTCAGGGGGGTGCTGAATAAAGTATCGGAAGTGTTTGAAGTAAAGCAACTGCTTGCCGCCATTTTAAAAGATGAGGCAGCAAAAGCTGTTTTACTGAAAGAAATCTGTACCCACGAAAAAGTTTTGGGTATTGAAGAAAGGCTGGCAGAAAACAACCCGGACGAACTGGCCAACCTGCTAATCGAAGGGGTGATTCTGGAAAGAAACAACCTCACCAACTACCTGAGCCACGAAAAATTTTCGTTGCGGCCTTTGCACAACTTGTTTTTTACCCGCGATTCGGCCATGGGGATGAACGAAAATATGCTCATCGGGCGAATGGCCAACCCTGTGCGCGAACGGGAATCGATAATTGTTGATGCCATTTTCAATCATCATCCGCTTTTTGAAACCACTACCCTGAATCCGCTCAAACCAAAACAGGGAATTTTAACCGATGAAAAAGCAACACTCGAGGGAGGCGATTTTCAGGTGGTTCGCAACGATGTTTTTGTTATCGGGACCGGCATGCGTACCAGCACCCAGGGAATCGATTTTGTGATTGAAAACATTAAGCAGCAAAAAAAAGGAACCTACCACATTATTGTGCAGGAACTGCCGTCAACACCAGAATCGTTTATTCATCTCGACATGGTTTTTACCTGTCTGAATACCGATGCCTGCATGGTTTACGAACCGGTGGTTTACGGGCTGAGTCGTTACAAAACCATTCACCTGGAAATTGACAACGGCAATGTGGAGATTACCGAAGAACCAAATATACCTGAAGCCCTGAAAAAACTGGGCATCGATTTGAAACCAATTGCCTGTGGCGGCAAAAAAGACCCGTGGACACAGGAACGTGAGCAGTGGCACAGCGGGGCCAATTTTTTGGCATTTGCACCCGGAAAAATTATTGGTTACGAAAGAAATGTAAACACCCTGGAAGAATTGAATAAAAACGGTTTTGAAATTTTAAAAGCACTCGATGTGATTTCGGGGAAAGTAAACCCCGATGATTATACCAAGTGCGTTATTTCGATTGCCGGCTCTGAACTGGCACGGGGTGGGGGTGGGGCCCGGTGTATGACCATGCCTGTGCGACGTTCCGATATAAGTTGGTAGGGTGGCGCGGTTTTTAACCGCGCATTTTGCTTTGCATGAAGTAATGATTATAAAAATGCGAAAACTAAAAATTAACGAACTCAACCGGATTTCGGCAGAAGAATTTAAGGAAACTGCTAAAACACCGCTGGTTGTAATTTTAGACAACATCAGAAGCTGCAATAACATCGGTTCGGTTTTCCGTACTTCCGACGCGTTGCTGATAGAAAAAATTTACCTCTGCGGAATTACTGCCACGCCCCCCAATAAAGAAATTCGTAAAACCGCGCTCGATGCCGAAAAAGCGGTTCAGTGGGAATATGTTGAAAACACAGAAGAAGTAATTGTACGGCTTCGTAAAGATGGCTACAAAGTTTTTGCTGTTGAACAGGTTGAAAACAGCGTTTTATTGCCCGGTTTTAATCCGGCTCCAAAAGAAAAACTGGCAGTGGTTTTTGGAAACGAAGTGAAAGGAGTTCAGCAGAATGTGGTGGATTTGTGCGATGGAGCAATTGAAATTCCGCAGTACGGCACCAAACATTCTTTCAATGTATCGGTGAGTGCCGGAATTGTTTTGTGGGATATTTTTCAGAAAATGAAAAAATAAGTACTTTTATTCCTGAAACAAAACTGAAATTATGAATTCCCCGAAAATTGTGCCTGAAGAGTTTCTTCATTTTATCTGGGAAAACCGGCTTTTTGATGCCCGCAACCTGAAAACAGTTTCAAATGAAGATGTGGAAATTTTGCAAACAGGCAGAAGAAATACCAATGCCGGGCCCGATTTTTTCAATGCCAAAGTAAAAATTGGCGACACGGTTTGGGCCGGCAATATCGAAATTCATAAAAAAGCTTCCGACTGGTTCAGGCACAATCATTCAGATGACAAAGCCTATGAAAATGTGATTCTGCACGTAGTTGAAGAAGCCGACAAACAAATTCACCGAATTAACGGAACAGAAATTCCGGCGCTTGAACTTTCGTGGCCTGAACACCTGAACCAGAATTACCGGAAATTGCTCGATGCCAAAACCTGGATCCCGTGTCAGGAACAGTTTCATAAAATCGATCCGGTGGTTTTGCGGCTCGGTTTTAACCGGCTGATGATTGAACGGCTCGAAAATAAAACCGGTGAAATTGAAAAACGGCTTTCCGATAATAAGAACAACTGGAACGAAACCTTTTACCAGGTGCTGGCCCGCATGTTTGGGTTTAAAGTAAATGCCATGCCATTTGAGATGCTTGCCAAATCGGTTCCGCTGCAAATTCTGAGTAAACACAAAAGCAGCCTGTTTCAACTGGAAGCTTTGTTGTTCGGAACTTCGGGCCTGCTGAATGAAGAACTGCTCGGCGATGGATATTTTCTCAAACTGCGTGAAGAGTATTCATTTCTTCATAAAAAGTACAATTTGAAAACCGTGGAGCCGCATCTCTGGAAATTTATGCGGTTGCGGCCCGGAAATTTCCCCACCATTCGCATTTCGCAACTTGCCGCCTTGATTCACCGTTCGCAGGGCTTGTTCTCAAAAATTCTGGAAACTGAAAATCCCGGAGATTTGAAAAAACTTTTTGAGGTAAAAGCCTCGGAATACTGGACCGATCATTACCGGTTTAACAAATCATCTTCGCAAAAGCGGGTAAAAGAGTTGGGCGAAAATTCCATCAACATTTTGATTATAAATGTAATTGTTCCGTTTCTTTTTGTTTATGGTGAAAAACAAAATCAGCACCACATGAAAAACCGGGCGCTCGATTTTCTGGAGAAACTGCCTTCTGAAAATAATTCAATTATAAAAAAGTGGATGGAACTGGGTGTTCAACCCCGCTCGGCTTTTGAAACCCAGGCATTAATCTGGTTAAAGAACAGTTACTGTATACCTAAAAAATGTTTGAATTGCCAAATCGGAAATAAACTCGTTAAAATAAAACCGGAATCCGAAACTGAATCAGGGAATTGAAACAACTACGAGGTGAACAATTCTGCTGCCAGGTTTACCTGCTCAGGATTTCCAAGAACATAAGCCGTGTCGTCCGGTTGAAATTTTGTTTTCAATGTAGGATGCTCAATGATTTCATTTCCTCTTCTCACAGCCAGCAAGGTAACCCCTGTTTTTTTTCTTAAATCAGTTTCCTGAAGGGTTTTTCCGGACACAAATGAATTTTGGTCGACATCGATGGCAGAAATGTTCACATTTGGGAGCTCATCGAGAATCGAGGGCTGGTTAACCATGTCTTTTTCGGAAAAAGCGCCGAGGTTAATGTTTCGTATGTGGGCCAGCATGCGGTTAATTTTTTTCTGCGGATAAAGTTTTCGCATCAACACACGATTGAAGAAATCGATGGCAATTTCAAATTTTTCAGGAAAAACCTGGTCTGCGCCAATTTCATACAACTGTTTTACATTTTCGATTTGCACGGCACGCACAATTATAAATGCATTGGCATTAATCTTTCGCACTTTATCGATAATTGCCATCGAGGGAATAATATCGCCTACCGAAACAACAATCACATCAGCAGTATCGGCATGCGCTTTCAGTAAAATAGGTTCATTCACAGCATCGCCATAAACCACATTGTCGCCTGCATTCATTTTTTCGCGGGCAATTACTGGATCGAAAATTACCGAAACGTGCTTGATTTCATAATGATTTGCCATGATTGAAAGTTTCAGCGCACTGGCATCTTTACCGATTATTACCAGATGGTTGCTGAAATCGGGAATTTCAACTTCTTTTAAAGGGAACAGCCCGTTAACCAAAACGCCGGGAAGCGGAAGTTTCATGAATGTGTTGGCAACACTGAGAGAAATATTCATTAATAAGGGTGTTAAGGCCATTGTAATTACTGTCACCGATAAAAAAAGCTGGTAATTATATTCGGAAAGTATGCCATAAGAAACCCCTTCTTTTGCCAGAATAAATGAGAATTCGCCTACCTGGCTAAGCGCGAAGCCAATGAGCACAATCCCCCTGAAAGTATGGCCGAGCACAAATCCGGTTGCCGAAGCAATTACAGTTTTCAGGATAATAACCAGTAAAACACTGCCTGCCACCAAAAGTATATTATCGGTTACAAATGAAAGGTTGAGCAACATGCCGATGGAAACAAAAAAGAAGCTGGTAAATGTGTCTTTAAAGGGCAGCAGGTTTCCGAAGGCATTGTGGCTGTATTCCGATTCCGAGATCATCAGGCCTGCCAAAAAAGCACCAAATGCCAGCGACATCCCCAGTTGGTATGTAAGTAAGGCAATGGCAAAACAGATGAGAAAAATACTCATCATAAACAGTTCCTGGTTTTTTGCAAGTGCAATAAGGTGAAGAACTTTTGGGAAAAACCAGCGGTTGCCAATATAAACCATCCCAATAATACCGATTGCCTTTACTAAAAGCACTAGCAACTCGTTGCTTATATCAACCGAAGGATCGCCCATCAGATTGGTAAAAAGCAGCAGGGGCACAAGCAATAAATCCTGAAAAATCAAAATTCCCAAAACGGTGCGGCCGTAATTGGAGGTGAGTTCCGAGCGCTCCTGTAACAGTTTTAACACCAGTGCAGAACTACTCAGTGCAGCCAAAAAACCGATAAACAGGCTGCTCTTCCAATCCATTTCGAAAATGGAAGATAGCAGGTAAAAAATTAGGGCAGTTACCGATACCTGCAACAGGCCTCCCAAAAAAACAATCCTTCGGATTTTTAAAAGATGTTTCAGGGAAAATTCCAGTCCTATGGTAAATAAAAGAAATACTACTCCAATCTCTGCCAGAATTTCAATATTGTGTTCATCTCCAACAAGAGCCAGAAGATGGGGTCCCGCAATTATTCCGGTTAGCAAATAGCCTACAACAGTAGGAATTTTAAGTCTTGTAAAAAGAAGGTTTACAAAAGTTGAAAGCGCAAAAATTATGACTATATCCCGTAAAATTGCAAGCTCCATATTATTAGAAACAGTTTATCTAATATAGCTTATTTTAATTAATATCTGTTTGATGAATAAAAAAAAGGTGCCTTTTCAGACACCTTTAGGTAATACCGGACTCACTCTTCTTTGTTTAATTGTTTTCGTTGTAACTGTAAACCCCTTCGTATTCGAATAACTCACCGTCGTAATCGGTGCT
>CAYUBV010000010.1:3633-24065 GCA_964443035.1 uncultured Tangfeifania sp. | reverse complement strand
CAGTGTTTTCAACGGTTTTGTTTCTGAAATGCCACTTTAACGAGTCGTAATCTGCCTCAGTGGTATTAGTCAGGTGATACAGGTTTTGATTTTCGGCATCGGGTTCAGCAGTAAACGAAACCTCCACCACATCGTTTTCAATCGTAATGGTTTTTCGGGTTTTGTTGTTTTCCCCAACATCGTTGAAAATATTCAACTCCACATTGTATTCGCCCGATTTCGGATAAAAAACTTCAAATGTTTCGTTTTTATCTACGGTGGTAATTTTTTCACCGTTTCCAAAATTCCAAATCAGCGAATTGTAATCGCCCACAGAATTATTGGTGAAAAGAACGCGGTTTTCACTGATGAATTCGTATTCAAAATCGGCTTTAAAAGTTTCTTCTTCTTTCTGACAACTGAACAGCACAAAAAGTGAGAATAGAACTACTACTGAGTTTCTGATTTTGAAATATGGATTTGCGGAACTGTGCATAATTACTAAATTTTTACAACCATCTTGCCAATGTTTTCACCTTCAAATAAACCGATAAATGCTTCGGGAATATTTTCGAAACCTTCTTTAACCGTTTCTTTGAGTTTGAGTTTTCCTTCGCTGTACCATTTGGTGAGTTGATTAATTGCTTCAGGAAATTTTTGAGCGTAATCATGGACGATAAAACCTTTCATCAGCGCACTGTTTACCAGTAAAACCGACTGCATCCGGGGGCCGGTTGTCATCCGGGTTTCGTTGTACTGCGAAATAGCACCGCAGATTGGCACCCGTGCAAACTTGTTGATGTTCATCATTACGCCGTCAGAAATTTCACCACCCACATTATCGAAGTAAACATCCACTCCGTTTGGGCAGGCTTTGGAAATTGCCTTACGAATGTTTGAGGTGGTTTTGTAATTGACAGCCTCGTCGAAACCAAATTCTGTTTTCAGCATTTCGGTTTTTGTATCGCTGCCGGCAATGCCAACCACGCGGCAACCCGCAATTTTGCCAATCTGACCAACTATGCTTCCCACGGCGCCTGCTGCACCCGAAACTACCAGTGTTTCGCCTTTTTGCGGCTGACCGATTTCCATCAAGCCAAGGTAGGCTGTCAATCCGGGCATTCCGAGCATTCCAAGATAGGCTGAAAGCGGGGCGGCATCAGGATCGACTTTAGTAAGTCCTTCGCCGGTGTGGGTTTGGTACACCGACCAGTCGAGCAGGCCGTTTACAAACTCTCCTTCTTTAAAATCCGGATGTTGCGATTCAGTAACTTCAGCGATAATTCCCGATTGAATGGGTTCACCCAGAGTAAAACCTGATGTATAAGATTTCATGTCGCTCATTCTTCCGCGTAAATACGGATCGACCGAAACAAAACGGGATTTTAAAAGAATTTCGCCATTTTTTATTTTCGGCATATCTTTTTCTTCAAACCTGAAACACTTTTGTGTCGGCTTTCCCTCCGGTCGTTTTTCAAAGATTATTGTTCTGTTTTTCATGACGATGTGTTTTTAATTAAAGCTAAATATTCACTGGTTTTAACAAGCCGGGAATTTTAATGTTTCAGTACCATCCAATTCTTTCAAAATAAGATTGTAATAAAAGCATTCTTTGAATCGCCGGGTGTTAAATCAATAAATTATTTAAGATGCTTAAGATTCATACTGTAACCGGCAATAAAAACAGTTGTAAAAATAGCGTTGGTTGTGGAAAAAGCTTCCCATCCAATCCAAACAGAGGGTAGAAACATAATAATAAGCTGCACCAGAACATAAAGGTAAAATCCGTCGCGGTGCAACTTCCACATACGGATGGCTCCCACAAGAGACAGCGCATAAAGCGCCATCAACGCAGTAAAATACAAAGGGGATATTCCTTCGGCTGAATACATGGACGAGTATTCGACGATGATATCTTTGGTGTGTTCAAAGAAGAGCGACGCTGCAAAGTAACCAAAGAAAGCAGTACCACTCCCGATAAATGTTAAAATGCAAAGTGCACTCAGCAATGAAGGTCTGTTTTGGACTGTATTCATTTTTCCGGTTTTAAATGGCCGCAATTTAGTTTTTGTTGTGCAGAGTTCAATTTTAATTGTTTAAAAATATTGAGATTTTACCCGGTTTATCAACAAACAGCCGGGTTAAAATGTATTACCTTTGGGTTTTGAAATTTAAAAGTTTACATCGAATGAAACGAGATACGCAGGTTTTTGATATCATACAAAAAGAACGGGAACGCCAGTTGGGCGGAATTGAATTGATTGCCTCCGAAAATTTTGTGAGCGACCAGGTTTTGGAAGCCATGGGCTCGGTAATGACCAACAAATATGCCGAGGGTTACCCGGGGAAGCGTTATTACGGAGGCTGCCAGTTTGTCGACCAGACTGAGCAATTGGCCATCGACCGCATTAAGGAATTGTACGGGGCCGAATGGGCCAACGTGCAGCCACACTCCGGAGCGCAGGCCAACCAGGCAGTTTTGAGTGTGATACTGAAACCTGGCGATACTTTTATGGGGCTTGATTTGTCACACGGCGGCCATCTTTCGCACGGTTCGCCGGTCAATTCATCCGGAATTTTATACAATCCGGTGGCCTACAAAGTGAAAGAAGACAGCGGTTTAATCGATTACGATGAGATGGAAGCCCTGGCAAAAGAACATAAGCCGAAACTCATTATTGGCGGCGCCTCGGCATACAGTCGTGAATGGGACTACAAACGCATGCGCGAAATTGCCGATAGTGTGGATGCACTTTTTATGGTGGATATGGCGCATCCGGCAGGTTTAATTGCTGCCGAACTGCTCGATAACCCGGTGAAATATGCCCATGTTGTTACTTCAACTACCCACAAAACATTGCGCGGTCCGCGTGGAGGAATCATCCTGGTAGGCAAAGATTTCGACAATCCATGGGGCGTTACTACCCGCAAGGGAACGGTCCGGAAAATGTCTTCGCTGCTCGATTCTGCCGTTTTTCCAGGCCAGCAGGGTGGCCCGCTCGAACATGTAATTGCTTCAAAAGCAGTGGCATTTGGCGAAGCACTCGATCCATCGTTTAAAGAATACCAGGCTCAGGTTCAGAAAAATGCCCGGGTAATGGCGCAGGCTTTTATCGATTTGGGCTACAAAGTGATTTCAGGCGGAACCGACAATCACTCGATGCTGATAGATTTGCGGACCAAATATCCGGGAATTACGGGCAAGCAGGTCGAAAATACACTGGTTCATGCAGAAATCACTATCAATAAAAACATGGTTCCGTTCGACAGCCGTTCGCCTTTCCAGACTTCCGGTCTGCGACTGGGAACTCCTGCCATCACCACCCGCGGTGTAAAAGAAGAATTAATGCCGGTTGTTGTGCAGTTGATTGATGATGTTATCGGCAACATTGAAGATGAAAAAATGCTGAAAGCCGTTGGAGAAAAGGTTCAGCAGATAATGAAAGATTACCCGTTGTTTGCCTATTAAATCTGAACTCCTGGCCCGGAACTTTAAACTTTAAACTCGAAACTTTAAACTGATTTATGGAGTGGTACATGGTTCTTGCACTTATCGGAACTGGCCTGGCTGCAGGTTTTATTAATACCACTGCCGGCGGCGGGTCCATGCTCACTTTACCACTGCTGATGTTTCTTGGCCTGCCTGCCAATGTAGCCAACGGAACCAACCGGGTGGCTATTTTGCTGCAAAATGTGATTGGTGTCCGCACGTTTCACCAGAAAAAAGTACTCGATTTTACCACCGATTACCGGCTGGCCATCCCGGCCATTGCAGGGGCCGTTGCCGGAGCTTTATTTGCTGTGGAAATAAATGCAGAATTATTGAAAAATATCATTGCCGGGCTAATGGTGCTGATGTTGCTGATTGTGGTGCTGAAACCCGAAGTGTGGATAAAAGAACACGCAGGCGCGGTTAATCCCAAACCAACTTTTTGGCAATACGTTATTTTCTTTTTTATCGGGCTTTACGGCGGTTTTATACAAATGGGAGTAGGGTTTTTCCTGCTGGCCGGGTTGGTGCTCGGAGGTGGATACAACCTGGTAAAGGCAAATGCCGTTAAGGTTTTTATTGTCCTGGTTTATACATTTTTTGCACTGGGCATTTTCATGTTTCACGGCCAGGTAAACTGGACAGCCGGTTTGATTCTCGCTGCCGGAAACATGGCCGGCGCCTGGCTGGGCGTTCATTTTGCCGTAAGGGGCGGGGCTAAATACGTTCGTTACGTTTTAATTTTTGCGCTTATCATTGTTATTTTGAATCTGTTTGGTGTCTTTTAGTAAATGTTTAATTTGAAATACGGATATCTTCCCTTTTTAAGGGAAGTCCGGCTTTAGCCGGGAAGGGTTAAAATGAATAATCTGAAAAATAAAAAAATAGCAGTCACCGTTATCACCGGCTTTCTCGGGGCCGGCAAAACTACTTTTATCAATCAGCTTCTGAAAAATTATCCTGAAACACAGTTTGCCCTGGTTGAAAATGAATTCGGCGATATTTCCATCGATACGCAACTGATAAAAGGTGTGGATGCCAGCCAGCTTTTCGAATTAAAAAACGGATGTATTTGCTGCACCATCACCAATGAATACGAAGGAATTCTCGCGGAACTGGCTGAACGTTTTCCGCATGTGGAGCACCTGCTGATAGAAACCACCGGTATTGCCGATCCTGCGTCGGTTATCCGTCCGTTTTTCAGGGATGAAAATCTGAAAGAATTGTATCAGTTTGAACGTTGCGTCTGCCTAATGGATGCTGAGAATTTTGAGAACCAGCCCGATAAGGAAATTGCCTTGAAGCAACTTGCCGTTGCCGATGTAACAATCGTTACCAAAGCAGAACAATTTTCTGAAAAAGAGAAAAATGCATTGCAGGAAACTATCCATGAAATCAATCCGCTCAGCAGTATTTATTTTGCTGATTTCGGGAAAGTGAATGAATTTGATTTGCTTTCTTCCAAAATAAAATCTGAATGGCACAAGGTTTCAGATTCAGGTCATCTTCATGCTGAAATAAAAACCAAAACACTCAGGTTTCAGCAGCCGCTTCAAAAAGAGGATTTCCTCCGAAAACTGGAATACAACCTCGATGTTTACAAAAACGAAATTTACCGGGCAAAAGGAATTTTAAATTTTGAAGATGAATTGTACGAAACCATTTTGCAGGGAGTGGGTGGGAGTTTTGAGTTAACTGAAGGGGAAAATCTGAATTCAGGTCAGGAAAGTGTTCTGGTGTTGATTGGGCGGTTGCAGAATGTGCAATACGAATTGTTTTACTGAATTATTACCCAAGCACTACCAACCAAAGCGGAATAATAATCATCGAAAGCAGAGTGCCCAAAACTACAATTCGTGCTACCAGCGTTGTTTTCAATTTGTACTGGATCGATAATGCGTAAGGCGTTAAACCCATCGGCATTGCAGCATCGAGCACAGATGCCTGAAGTTGTTCGGAATTAAGTGGGAAAAAATGCAAAACGCCCCGGAAAAGTGCAGGTAAAACAACCATTGCAACAAGCGTCCAGCCCGAAACCACCATCCATTTTTTGAGGTTGCCAAAATGGTGCATTCCCAGAAAAATGCCCAATGAAAAAAGGACAACAGCGGTTACAGATTCAGCAAACAGCGTGATGGTTTTTTCAGCAAAATCAGGCAGTTGAATTTCGAATATAACGATGGCAAGACCAACAAACACTGAAATCAATAGCGGGTTTTTTGCCAGATTCAGCAACAGTTTTTGGGTGTTGATTTTTTCTTTTCCGTAAATCTCGATGAGGATAATGGCTAAGGTAAGCATCCAGAAAACATAAACTGCCGCCACAATTGCCGCCACCGGAAGAATTTCATCGCCCAGTGCATTTTGCAGCACCGGAATTCCGAGGTAAGCCACGTTTCCGAAAGGCAAAATCAGGAAAAGTGTGCGTTTCATTAATGTGGATAAACCGAACAACTTTGAGATGGGGAATGCCAGTAAAACACTGATTACAATGTATGCAGAGTTGACAAGGATGAGTGGCATGTAGGATTTGTCGCCAATTTCGAGGCGCATGAGCGAGGCAATCACCAGTGCCGGAAAACCAATCCATAAAGCATACTTGTTGAGAATTTCGATCCACTCTTCCGATGCTGCTTTGGTGCGCGAAAAAAGTACCCCGGCAATAATTACCAGGAAAAGGGGCAGGACGGTTTCAAAGGCTGTTAAGAAATTGCCCATTCGCCGTATTTTATATGCGGACGTACATCGGTAATAATCATTCCTGCTTTTTTGGCGGCTTCAATTCCGAGATCGCCGTCTTCAAAAACCTGGCATTTTTCGGGTTCCACGCCCATCAGTTCCGCGCATTTCAGAAAAGTTTCGGGTTCGGGTTTGTGGTTAGTCACATCGTCGGCCGAAACAACGGCTTCAAAATAGTCGGTCAAGCCCAGCGCTTTTAACTGCACTTCGGCGCTCCTCCGGCTTGCGCCTGTGCCTACCGACATGGGTAGTTTACCGTGGTATTTCTTTACAATTGAAAGTATTTCTTTTACCGGCTCCAGCAAATGCGACGAATCCCAAAATGAAGTTTGTTTTTGTTTTACAATTTCTTCGGGCGCAATGGTAAGTTTGTATCTTTCAACAATGTGGCGGGCAAATTCAATGGTTGGCCGCCCGGTCATTTCCAGAATAATTTTCGGATCGAACTTAAATTTATAGGTTTCTCCCACTTTATTCCAGGTTGCAACATGCACCGGCAAGGAATTTGACAAAGTGCCGTCGAGATCGAATATCAGCGCTTTTGCTTCAGGATGGACTTGTATGGACATTTCTTTAAATTTTCAGCAAAGGTAATATAACCGGGCTCAATCCCCTTTTCTTTTATCGGAATGGACAGACATTTAAAACTCTTTTAAAACTTTTACCGGAACTTTTGCGGCTTAAAACAACTAAACTTGTTGATTTTGAAATTAATCGGTTTTATTCAGACAAATAATCCGAGAATTTTTCGTGGATATGTTCGTTAAACCACTTGTCGATGATAGATTTTTTAAACCGCCATTCCTTGCCCAGTTTGGCGGCAGGAATTTTATTGTTCTGCGCCCAGTTATAAATGGTTTGCGGTTTTACTTTTAAATATTTTGCAACTTCTTCCAATGTCAGTATTTCATCCATAGTTTATTCTTCCAAAAAATATGAAAAATCTGCCGAGTCTTTTTGTTGATTCAGAGCATTTCCGGTTTCCTCAGTTTCCTCCTTCAAATCAACTTCCGGGCCCGAAACAAGTTGATCGAAAGAATAAATAATTGCCGTGTAGAAATTTCCCTGGTATTTCCGGAACAGTTTAAAATCTTCGTTTTTATCACCCAAAAAAGGCCGCAGGCTCCAGGAAAGCTGGATGCCAACAAACGCCAGAATAATAACCCAAACCCTGAAAACCGTTACCCCGATTTGAGGATAAATGTTCTTTTTGTCGCAGGCAAATTTTAGTGCACCAACAATCAGTTTCATCCCGAATATCCCTGCAAAAATAAATACAGCTACATGCAAAAGTTGCAGAAAATGGTAATTATCGCCGGTTATCTGAAAGAAAATAATTACCGGGGCAAACGACAGGGTAATGGTAGATGCCAGTACAAATCCACTTAAAATAATGATAATCATTTGTTTAAAACTTAGCTTCGAGCCCAGAATTTGCTGAATAATGTAAAACGAAGGAAAACAAATTAGCAATGTGGTGATAAAAAGCAGCATCACTTTAATTCCGGCAACCAACGCCTGCAAAAAGCTGTGGTAACTCCCCATTACCAGCCCGTATAGAAATCCAAACAGGCAGATGATAAAAATTTGTTTGTAAATTAAACGAACCGATCTCTTCCGGTCCATTTCTTCAAAATAGGTCTCTTTGCTGTGGAAAACATTAAAAACTTCGCTGATTTTGTTGATTGTTCCCATTGTGAAATTTTTTGAATAAAGTTACGGCATATTTTTATGTTTTGCAATATTTATTACTTTTTATTATTGTTTGTTAGTGTTTTTTATTAAAAATGATTGATGAAAACCTGGAAAATCAGTCTTTAACAATTGGCATGATTGGAATGGAGGAGCTTACTGGAGAGAAAAAATGAAAATCAAAAAATCAGGATTCAATTTTATGCAGCCCGATATTGCGCAACTCTGAAGTGGTTGTCCACGAGCAAATGCCAAATGGCCGCGACAGCGAAACTTCCGGACGAATGGAAAGTTCGTGCCCTTCGGTATTAAAATCAACCAGTTTTTCTTCGTCAATCCAGGCCTCGATTTTACCGGGAGTCACTTTCAGGCGGATATGGTACCAGGTATCTTTTTCAAATTTTTTGAGCGTGGATGTTTCATTATCCGAAGCGTCGCGCCCATCGATTGAGCTAATACCAACCACCGGGCCGCCCCAGCCGCCAACAATTAAAGAGCAATAGCTGGTGTCGACCGGGAAGGTCATTCCGCAAAAAAAATCATTGCCCGAAATTTTTTGGGCTTCCAGCATTACTTCGTAGTTCATTCGCGGAAAATCACGGGTATAAGTTACGCCGGTGCATCCATCGCCCATGCCAAGCACCAGTTTCCCATCTGTTACTTTCACGGGGCCCTGTGGTCCAAACTGAGTAATTTCCCAGCCTTCGAGCGTTTCCCCGTCGAACAGCGAAATCCAGCCTTCCGGTATTTTTTCCCCGGAATTTGAATCCTCGTTGTTCTTTTTTTGACTGCCGCAGGCAACCAGCGAAATGAATATTAAAAAAATTACTGAATGAAAGAAATGCCGGTGAAAAGCGATGAATGATTTTTGCATAATTCTTAAGTTGAAAATATTATCGAATGTTCATTTTTCATCATTCTAAATTATTCCAAAACATTGTAAACAACAACTATTAATTGAAGTTTTTTAAAACAGTTTCAATGAATATTCGAACAGCTAATTTTACATTCAAAATGCTAAATCATATTTTAAAATGAATGAAATTCGGGATTTCTGGCACCTCTTTCATTGTTCTTTGCTCTTTTCCTCTTAACTTTAGCTGTCAGGAAGAATATATTATGAACAAAAGTCTTAATACACATCTCGAGCAGATTTCAAGATTAATATCAGGATTGCGCGACGAGGATATTGATTTAAAAAAATTGACCGAACTCGACAGATCCCTCGATTTGTTAAGCCATAAAATAAAAGCTGCCCGCCTTGATAATTATCTCCCGAAGGACATTCCACAAAAGCAGGAAATCAGGCAGGATGCTGTTTTTTATTTCGATAATGATTACAAAGTAGTGCGTTTTATCGGGGCATTTGAAAACATTTTCGGACGCCGGCTAAAAAATGATACTTTTCCCCGAATGGATGCCTTAATGGACAAGAAGGGTTTTAACGAATTTAAAAAGCGAACTGAAATTTTATCTGAAACCGGTGAATCGCAATCTTTCAGCAGCCGGATTATTTCGCAGAACGGTATTTCGCTTCCCGGTAAAATACTCCTCGAGAAGGTAAAAATCGGTAACGATCAGGAACTTTTTTCAGCAGGTGTGGTATTTTTTCATGAAACATTTTCGGATCTGGAAGATTACCGGGAAATTTTGCTCGAGAACCTGCCGGGCATCGATGTGTATCTTTTCGATACGAATTTCAGACATGTGCTTGCCGGAGGAAATGAAAAAGAACGGCTCGGACTTTCAAATGTCGATTTTTCAGGAAAAACATTGTTTGAAGTTTATGACGAAAAAACCCAAAAACGGCTTTACCCGTTTTACCGCAATGCACTCGACGGAAAAATATCGGAAGGGGAAGTGCGCATACGAAATGAGGTATATTTCGTGAGTGTTACACCCGTTTACGGAATTGACAAAAAAGTTGTGGGAGGTGCTTTAATATCTCAGAATGTGACGCAGGAAAAGGAGATTGAAAAAAATCTGATTAAAGCCAGGCGCGAAGCCGAGGAAGCCGATAAAGCCAAATCGCTGTTCCTGGCAAATATGAGTCACGAAATCAGGACTCCGCTAAACGCCATCATCGGTTTTACTAGGCTGCTCAACAAAACAGAACTCGACCCAAAACAGCAAAAATATGTTGATCTGATTTCCCAGTCTTCAGAACACCTGCTTTCGGTTGTAAACGAAGTGCTGTTTCTTTTTAAGTTGGGAATGGGACGGGTAATGATTGAAAAAACGCCTTTTCATATACGTAAAACGCTGGATAATATCAAAGAGTCGTTTCAAATGAGAGCCGGTGAGAAAAACCTGGGCTTTCATTTTTCAATAGATGAAAAAATACCTGACGGACTGGTAGGTGACCAGTTTCGGTTAAAACAAATTCTGATAAACATTATCACAAATGCTATAAAATATACCGATCAGGGCGAAATAAACGTGCGCGTTTTGGTTGAAAAACAAACGTCGCGAAAAGTATTTATCAGGTTTGAAGTGGAAGATACCGGAATTGGCATTCCGAAAGATAATATCGATACAATTTTTGAAATATTTTCGCAGCCGGGGGTAAAAAGCAAAACGGCAAGTCGTGGGGCAGGGTTAGGACTTACCATTGTTCAAAAACTGGTTGATTTGCTCGACGGAAGGCTGCATGTGGAAAGCGAATTGGGGGTAGGATCTGAATTCAGCGTGGTAATTCCTTTTCTCATTGCAAAAGAAGGTGAGCCGTTTGCCGAAGAAAAAGAATACGATATTCAGTTCAACCAGCTTAAGGGCAAACGTATTTTATATGCCGACGATGATGAAAATAACCTGCTGCTCGGAAAATCAATTTTGTCGGACTGGGAACTCGATTATAAAGTTGCACGCGACGGAGCAGCGGCTTTTGAGTTCCTGAAAACCGAAGAGTTCGATATTGTTTTGCTGGATATTCACATGCCCCTGCTGTCGGGGGTTGAAGTGGTGAAAAAAATCCGTAAGAAAAAACAAAGCCCGAACCGCTATACCAAAATAATTGCCGTTACTGCAAACGTTATGGAAAACGACCTGAAAAACTATCTTTCAAGCGGCTTCGACGATTATGTTTTAAAACCTTTCAGCGAAGACACCCTTTACAGTAAAATTTGCCAGTTGCTTGAAATTGAGCCTGCAGGTGATTTAATTGTTACTGATGAAAAAATGGTGCAGCCAGCAGAAAATGAAAAAAAGGACGGTACCGCGAAAGATAGTTTCGATACTTCGGAATTACTGAAAACCACGGCTGGCAATGAAGATTTCTTTAACCAAATGCTCGGCGCTTTTATTAAAAATGCCAAAGAAACAGTCGATAGTTTCGAAAAATTTGCCCGAACAGGTGATTGGGAAGGTATCGGGCAGAAAGCACATAAAGCAATTCCATCGTTCCGCTATTTTAAATTGGATAATCTGGCTAACGACCTCACGCAACTGGAAGAAATGGGTCTTCATAAAAAAGATTTTGAACCCATGAAACCATTGGCCGCAAAAACGGTGGCGGCGATAAATGACATTTTGAAGCAGGCGGAAGAAGCTAAAAATACTGATAAATCGTTTTAGATTCGTTTGTTTTTTTTTAGTTTTGTCTTCCGGGAACAAAAAAATGGGTTTTTTCTGCTGAAGAATAATGTTAATCCGATGCTATTTTTTCATACAGGAATTCAAGGTAGTTTTTTATTAAAGAACTTTTGAGAACGCTCAGAAGTACATTGTTTTTTTGGAATAATAATTGGTAGTTGAATTCAAAATGAAGTAGTGATGAAGCCAAAGAGAAAAAAAGTCTTATGCATCGATTCGGACCCTGCCTTTTTGAGTCATCAGGAAGAAATACTGGAGAAGAAGGATCTGAATGATTATTTTTTCCCTTTCAAAGATTTTCGAAAAGCCGTTCAATTTATTGAAAAAGAGGTAATAAGCAATGGCGAAAATGTTCACTATATTCTTCTTGACGAAAAAATTCCAGGTAAAAAACTGACCGATTCGCTTGAAAAATTATCGCGCTTTAAAAAATACCTTAAAAAACCCGATGTAATTGTAAGTACTGAAACCAACAACGATGAACTCAGGAACGTTGTGATGCAATATCCCTTGGTAACAACGTTTTTGGTAAAACCGATGCCTAAAAATTACATCGAATTTTTAATAACCGGAAAATCAGCCTGACAATTCCATTTTACCGGAGGAATTCTCTCGCTTCTTTGTCCTTATATTACACAGGTTGTGGCGTAATTTCACACCTCACTTTTCCGGTATGATGTGTTGTTTGATTGCAGGGCGCTGTAAATAAGGCAGTTGTTGTGCTTTTTTGTATCTGCCCGGTAAGTGGAATATTTTTTTCAATAAGAAGGTGAAGTTAAATGAAACAATTAATGAACATGAACGGTATCAGAAAACGAGAAACCAGCCTGGCAAATGGTATTTATTCAGTTTCATTGGCGAAAACTCAAATTGAAAATCAAACGGCAATTGGTGAATAAAAGTTGAATACGAAAAGTTGAAAAATTACGAGGGAAAATAAAACAGAAATAAAATAAAACAACTATTTAACAAAAACGTTTCATATAATAAGTATTAACATTTTAAAATTTAAAATCATGAAAAAAGTAACAAGTGCAATGTTGGGTTTTGTTGCCGGAGCGGCAGCAGGAGTATTAACCGGAATTTTAGTAGCACCCGATAAAGGCTCTAAAACCCGGAAAGAAATTTCGAAAAAAGTAAAAGCCTATTCACAGGAAATGAGCGAGACAATCGGTGAAAAAGTGGATGGTTTGAAAGATCAGGTTAACGAAGCGATGGATGAAATGCGTACCAAAGCAAAAGACGCTGAAGCCAAAGTGAAAGAAAAAGTGAATGAAAAATCTGCAGAAAAATCCGCAGCACAGAAGTGATCATTTTGAATTTCGTACCATCTGACAAAAACCAAAAGGTTAACCGTAATTAGTTAATTGCAATGAGCAAAAATCTGACAGAAAATATTGGCGAACTGAGTGGTTCGGCCAAAAGTTATGTACAGGCCAAAATTGACCTGGCAAAATTGACACTCCTGGGAAAAATGTCCAGGTTTATTTCATCCCTCTTCACTGTAATTGTTGTTGTTTTATTCTTCATGCTGGTAATAGGTTTTGGAGCCGCAGCATTTGCTATATGGTACGGGCAAACGTATAACAATTATTTTGAAGGGGTGCTCATTGCCGGCGGTTGTCTTATTGTAGTGGGATTGATATTTGTCCTTTTGCGGCACAAAATCCTGACCAACCCCCTGCTTCGGAACTTTTCGGAAATTTTATTTGAAGAAGATGAAAACGGGGGAGGGGTAAAATGAAGGCAATCAGAAACATGCGGGAACTTAAACTGATGAAGAAACAACTGCAGTACAAAGAACAGTTGTACGAAAAAGAATTGATTGGTTCTTCAGCCAACGTTTTTGAAAACGTAAGCGACTCAATTCGTGATTTTGCATTCGAGTTTGGAATGAGGCTGGCTACCAGGCTGATTACCGGATACTGGAGACATAAAGGCAAAAATGATAAAGAGGAAGATTAACCGGAAAGACCTGTTAAAAAAACTGTCATGAAAACTAATTTATTGCTGCTCGATACCTACAACAATGTAGAGGATTTTTTAGCCTATGCATTTTCATTTAGTAATAACACCAAAAGGAAATTGGAAATCAAATACGTTTTTGATTTTAACTGGATGGTGGAATCCTATAATGTTGGTCCGGGCGGCCCGGTAGACCCTGCGCTGGTAGCGGCTGAAAAAAATGTGCAAAAAGAATTTGAGGTAGCCGAAGAAAAGCTGAATGAGTTGGCTGGAGATTATCTCAAAAAACATTCGGTTGAGGTTCATTATAATATTAGTGTTTCAGCAATTAACAGAATTGATGTCGTTCAGGAAGAGTTCGAAAAAAATCCGGAAATGGTATTGCTAATCAGCAACCAGCAAAGTTATTCCGAAGCCTCGGGCGGATTAATGGGTTATCCCAATTTAATTGAACATGTAAAATGCCCGGTGTTGGTAATTCCTGAAAACACTCCTCAGTTTGTAATGGAAAACATAGTTTATGCCACCGATTACCACGAGGAAGATATTGAATCGCTCAACCATTTGAGCAGTTTACATGATCAGTCTGGATCCATGAAAGTCACCTTTCTCCACAATCAGGAAGAAGTTGATTTTACAGAAAAACTGAAGTGGGCCGGATTTCAGAAGCTGGTTATTGATGAATCGGCAATTAATAATCCCGGCTTCGAATTAATGTCGAAAAAGGAAACACTGGAAGCCATTGAAGAGTTTGTGGAAAAGAATGACCCCGATATGTTGGTTATCCTGAAAGAAAAAAGAGGTTTTTTCAAGCAAATATTTAGTTCAGGTGAAACAAAAGGGGTACTGACCCATTTAAATATACCGGTACTGGTTTACCACGAGAAATAATATTCAGCGTTTTATTCCACTTTTTCGAGAATATCAACCAGGTGCCTCCAGAATTTTTCAGTTGTTTCAATATCCAATCGTTCATCAGGTGAGTGGGCCCCTTTTATTGTCGGCCCGAAAGAAACCATATCTAAGTGCGGATATTTTTCAAGAAAAAGGCCGCATTCGAGTCCGGCATGAATTGAACGCACAACGGGTTCTTTCCCAAATAAATCTTTGTACGTATTAACTGTAGTTTCCAGAATTTTCGAATCCGGATTTGGTGTCCAGCCCGGGTACCCGTCGGAATGCGTGACCGCTGCTCCGGCCAGCTCAAAAACCGATTTAATCGTTTCAGCCGCATAAAATTTACGCGATTCAAGCTCGCTGCGCTGGCTGGTAGTTATCATTATTTTATCATCATTCAGGTATTTTACCGACGCTAAGTTGGTCGAAGTTTCCACTATTCCTTCCATGCGTGTGCTCCATTCCAGAATTCCGTGCGGACAAGCATAAATTGCGCTGAACAGATTTTTTTGTGTGTTCTCATCTGTTAAGAATTGGGGAAGCCCCGTTTCTTTAAGGTGTATTTTTAGGTACGGCTCATTCAATTCATATTCAAACTTTACATCCGATGCAAATAGTTTGAAATCTTCCATGAACTTTTCTTTTTGATTTTCAGGAACCAAAACCACTGCATTTGCTTCCCTGGCAATTGCATTCCGAAGATTGCCTCCGTCAAATTCAGATAGCCGCATATTGTGGTTACGGGTTGCCTTCCATAAAAAGCGGTTCAGAATTTTGTTGGCATTTCCGCGGTTTTTGTGAATGTCGTCGCCCGAATGTCCGCCTTGCAAACCATAAACTCTGATTTTAAAAGCAGCATGATTCTCCGGAATAGTTTCGCGTTTAAAATTGAAAAATGCATGCGTGTCGATTCCACCGGCGCAACCGATAAAAATTTCACCTTCATCTTCCGAATCGAGGTTCAGCAAAACCGAACCGGTCATAAAATTTTTTTCCAGTGCAAACGCACCGGTCAAACCGGTTTCTTCATCAACTGTAATCAGGCATTCAACCGGGCCATGATTTATTTCGTTTGAAGTAAGAACGGCCATTTGTGCGGCAATGCCGATTCCGCAATCGGCTCCAAGGGTAGTTCCGTTGGCTTTCACCCAATTGTCAACAATTACAGGCTCAATCGGGTCGTTATCGAAATCGAATTCCTTGTCGCTGTTTTTTTCGCAAACCATGTCCATGTGGGTTTGCAAAATTACTGTCGGGGCATTTTCCCTGCCGGGCACCGCAGGTTTCGAGATCAGTACATTTCCGGCATTGTCGGTTTTTGCAGGCAGGTTATTTTCGGCGGCAAAACCGAGCAGGAATTTCCTGATTTTTTCTTCTTTTTTCGATGGCCGCGGAACCTGGCAAATGTCTTCAAAATAGTTAAAAAGAGGCTGTGGTTGCAGATTTGCTAATTTTTTCATGGTGTTTCCTGTTTAAAAACCAAAGATGGCAAAAACTGGCCAGATATAAAACTGAAGCACGCAGGAGTTAACCAAAAAATACAGTACGGACATCTATAAGTTATTTGAGGTATAAATTGCTGTCGCCATAGCTCAAAAAACGGAAGTCATTTTCAAGTGCAAACCGGTAAACCCGTTTCCAGTCGTCGCCCAGAATCGCACCGATAAGCAGCAACAATGTACTTTTCGGCTGGTGGAAATTGGTAATCATTCCTTCAACAAGTTTAAAATAGTAACCCGGAACAATGATAATTTGGGTTGAAAACCGCAGTGTTTCCAGGTTGTTTTCATTTAAATAGCCGAGAATATTTTCCAGGCTTTTTTTAACAGCAATTGTAGCCTCGTTTTCATAAGGGTCCCACTGGCGGATAACCGGGATGCTCTGTAATTTTTCACCGTTTTCAAGTTTCAGTCCCAGCCAGTACAAACTTTCGAGCGAGCGCACGGAAGTGGTGCCCACGGCAACTGTTTTTCCGGAATGTGCGGCCAGTTTTTCAATGAATTTTTTGGGAATCAGCACCTGCTCGTGGTGCATGGTGTGGCCCGCTATTGTTTCCGATTGTACGGGTTTAAACGTGCCGGCCCCCACATGCAGCGTAATTTCGGCAGTTTCAATGTTTTTTTCAGCGAGGTTTTTCAGCACGTTCTCAGTAAAATGCAACCCGGCTGTGGGAGCAGCCACCGATCCGTCGTTTTTTGCATACACGGTTTGGTAAGTCAATTCATCTTCCGGCTCTGTTTCGCGGTTCAGGTAAGGTGGAATTGGAAGAACTCCTGCTTTTTCAATAACATCGGCAAATGTAAATCCACCATTCCAACTGAATTCAATTAAAAACGAATTGCTTTCTTTTCCTGTTTTTTTGGCTTTCAGAATAACAGGATTTCCTGCAATTTCAAACTCCCGGAGCAATTCTCCCTCTTTCCATTTTTTTGAATTCCCCACCATACATTTCCAGGTAACTTTTTCTTTTTGCTGAAATGCAAGCTGGTAATCGGAAGGTTTTACGGGATCGAGGCAGAACACTTCAATTTTGGCACCGGTATCTTTTCTGAAAAACAGGCGGGCATGAATCACCCGTGTATTATTAAAAACGAGGAGGGAATTCCCCGGCAGATACGAATCAATATTTCTGAAAACATTTTTTTCAATACGACCGTTATTCCAAAACAGCAGCTTCGACTGGTCGCGCTCTTTCAGCGGATGCTTTGCAATTTTTTCGTCAGGTAACTGATAATTGAAATCGCTGATTTTTATATTTTGATATTCCGTCAATTCTTTTATATTTTTCGGTTAAGGCTGCAAAAATAGTTCATAAAAATGAATGTTTAAAATATAGTACTTTTGTAAAAAATTTGAGAATATGATAAAAATAGGAGATACCGTCAAATTTCTGAATGACGTAGGAGGAGGAACAGTTACCGGTTTTATCGGTAAAAATATGGTAAATGTGGAAAAT
Organism: uncultured Tangfeifania sp.; assembly: GCA_964443035.1. Lineage (GTDB taxonomy): Bacteria > Bacteroidota > Bacteroidia > Bacteroidales > Prolixibacteraceae > Tangfeifania. Next base: position 6,756 of record CAYUBV010000010.1, on the reverse strand, counting down.
CAGGATGGATTCGAAATTCCGTATCCGGTGTCGCAACTGATAAATGTGAGCGACCCTGATTTGAATAGAAAAGAAAGAGCAGCAGCGCCGCAAATTGAAGAAGAACAAACAGATGAAATACCGGAGGAGGAAACCGGAAAAATTATTGCAGGAAAAGATTCACCCGATTTCTATTTTTGTTTTGTTCCGGCGGATAATAAAAATCCGCTTGCAGGCGAAATAGAACTTTTTTTGGTAAACGACAGCAATTTTACGTTGCTTTTTCAGTATGCGTATTTTACGGACGACGTTTTTACTACTGTTGAATACGGAACAGTTCAGCCCAACTCAAAAAAGCAACTTGATAGTATTGGCGAAACAGATATCAGTGATTTGCCTGAGTATTTTTTCAATGTTATCTTTTTTAAAGAGGAAGATACAGAAAAGCGTGAGCCTGTAACGAAAAAATTCAAGGTCAATCCGGTGAAATTCTACAAGGAAAAAAGTTTCCATTCCAATCAGTTTTTCGACCGCAATGCCATGGTATTTCAGATTACTGAGAACCTCCTGAATACTGAAATAAATAAGCTTACCGACCACGATTTCCAAAAGGTGGTAAAAGCCAAAGAACAAAAACCGGTAGAAAAAAAGCCACAACGCAGACGCGACGATGAAATAATTGAAGTCGACCTGCACATTAATGAACTGATCGATAACCCGGCAGGTTTGAGTAACAAGGAAATAATGGACATCCAGTTGGATAAAGTGAAAAGTGAAATGCATTCGGCCATCCAGTCGCAGGCAAAACGCATTGTGTTTATCCACGGAGTGGGGCAGGGCGTTTTAAAACAGGAAGTAGCGAGGTTGCTTAAATCAAAATTTCCAAAATATACTTTTCAGGATGCATCGTTTAAAGAATATGGCTACGGCGCTACAATGGTGATGCTGAGAAGAAAATAGTTGATAAAATAAAGTTTTAATCATTCGGGGAAAGGAAAAGGCATCGGTATTGAGATTGCCTTTTCCAATGTTATTTTTATCTAAACTCATTCCAAATAAGTTTGGATTTTTAAAAAATCAATCTATATTTGCGACAGACAAAATCGGTAAAAATGAATTCAGTATTTCAAAATAGTTCTTCTCCGGCAATGGCTTCAGCCAGTGCCAATGGATTCATGCTGCCGTCGGTTTCTATGTTTATGCGCTAGCCTTCTTTCAGTGGAAAACCATTGACTGGAGGCAAATACAGTTCAGCGTTCGATAAATCAAAATTCATTTTTTTTATATTTTTCTACTATGTCGGATAAAGTTATTCGGTTCGGTGGCAGCAATGTAAGCGATGCTTCATCGGTTCAAAATTTAATCAGTTATTTAAATCGTTTCAACGGCCGGAATTTTATTGTGACTTCAGCAGTTCCTGAAATTCTTGCGGCTGTTGAAAGTAACATCAGCCAGGTTTTTGAAACGAAGGTTAATAAGGCTGTCAACAGATTTGAAGGGATTTATCTTGAACACACCGGTAAAGCACCTTCCGGAAATTACCTGAAACTGCTGGAACAATACAGCAATATTATAAAAGGAATTGCACTTATTGGCGATTATTCGGAAGCTCTTGGCGACCAGGTAAAAAGTTTCAGTGAAAAACTGACGGTTGAAATTTTGCAAACGCAGTTTAAAAATTCCGGGGTTGATGCTAACATTGTGTGGCCCGAAGATTTCAAATTTCTGGTGACACCCGATTACGGAAATGCCACTTTTTTATCGGTCAATGCCGATAAGCTGAAATCTTTGGAAGCCGGAGTTTATCTTATTCCCGGTTCCTATGGAATTACCAGTTTCGGAAAATTTGCCCGGGCCGGAAAAACGGCAGCCGATTATACCGCTGCTTTTTTAACACGGTCGCTGCAAATCCCGAAACTGGAGCTGTGGGGATTGGATTTTGATTTTCTCCGCGCCGATCCGGAAATTGTTCCGGCACCTCCCCGAATTGACAGACTTACCTATTCCGAGGCAAGCGAACTGGCTTATTTTGAGCATTATTCGTTTCATCCGCGAACAGTGGAACCGCTCGAGGAAGATCATATTCCGATTGAGATTCTTAACACTTCAACTGCCGAAGGCACGGTGGATACCATTATTAATACCGAAACGTTTGTTGAAGGCCGGATTGTGAAAAGCGTGGCCTGTACCGACGATATTTCGTTGCTGCGCTTAAACGGCCCCGGTGTGGGACTGAAACCGGGAATTTTGGCAAAAGTTACTTCGGGATTGAACAAGGCCGGAATCAATATTAAATCGGTTATCACCTCGCAGGTTTCCATCAACCTGATTCTTGAAAAAGCGGCAGCAGACAAAGCGCTGGAAATTATGAAACAACCCGGTTTTAGTTCGGTAAAAGAAATTTCGGTGGTAAAAGATGTTTCATTAATCGGGATTGTGGGCCACGGCATGCAACAGAATTACGGGGTTTCTGCCCGGATTTTCAATGCTGTTTCGCAAGGCGAAATTAATGTGTTGCTCAGTGGTTCCGGTGCATCCGACCTGGTAAGTTACCTCGTTGTACAAAGCAGCGACAAAGAAAAAAGTGTACGTGAGATTTATGACGCATTTTTTAAAAAGTGATTTTCAGAAAGAATATTTATAACCCAAAAAATAAGTTAAAATGACAACAAAAAATTTAAAATTCGAAACACTGCAGTTACATGCAGGACAACAGCCCGACCCAACGACTCACTCGCGGGCAGTACCTATTTACCAGACAACTTCGTACGAATTTAACGATGCCGACCACGCGGCCAATCTGTTTGCGCTGAAGGAGTTTGGTAATATATACACCCGGATCATGAATCCGACTTCGGATGTGTTCGAACAGCGGATTGCAGCCCTTGAAGGCGGAGTTGCCGGGCTGGCAGTAGCATCGGGCCACGCCGCACAATTTTTGGTTTTCAACACCTTGTTGCAAAGCGGCGATAATTTTGTGACCTCGCCCTACTTGTACGGCGGTTCCTACAACCAGTTTAAAGTTTCGTTTAAACGGCTTGGAATCGAGGCGCGGTTTGCCGAAAACCTCGACATTGAAAACTTTGAAAAACGAATCGATGAAAACACAAAAGCCATTTACTTAGAAACAATCGGCAATCCGGG
>CAYUBV010000010.1:2101-3533 GCA_964443035.1 uncultured Tangfeifania sp. | reverse complement strand
CACGGACTAAAATACTGGGATGTGTTCAATTTCGACAGTGATTTTGGTAACATCGGTTTTATCATTAAAGCCAGGGTTGAAGGATTGCGCGATTTCGGTCCGGCCATCAGTCCGTTTAATTCATTCCTGCTGCTGCAGGGGCTCGAAACACTTTCATTGCGTATCGACCGGCATGTTCAAAACACGCTGACACTGGCGAAATGGTTAGAGAAACACCCGAAAGTGGAAAGCGTGAATTACCCGGGACTGGAAAGCAGCCCGTCTTACGAAAATGCCAAAAAATACCTGCCAAGAGGTGCCGGCGGAGTTTTATCGTTTGTTGTGAAAGGCGATAAAGAAGCGGCCAATAAAGTGGTCAACAGCCTCGAACTGGTGAGTCACCTGGCAAATGTGGGCGATGCCAAAACGCTGATTATCCAGCCGGCGGCAACCACCCATTCGCAACTGCCCGAGGAAGCGCAAGTTGCCGCAGGAGTTTATCCTTCACAACTGAGGGTGAGTGTTGGCCTGGAACACATCGACGACATTGTTGCCGATTTTGAACAAGCGCTGGACAAAATTGGTTAGAGTGATGAAATGTTTGAATCAATAAAAGTGAAGTTTAATATGCCTTCTTCTTCCTCTCCGCCAGTTGGCGGAAGGTTAGGAGGGGGCTCATATTTTAAAATAAATGCCTGTAAACGTACCCGATAAATTACCTGCAATCGACATCCTGCTGAAGGAGAATATTTTTGTGATGGACGAAACACGCGCCGCCCAGCAGGATATTCGTCCGTTGAAAATTATAATTCTCAACCTGATGCCCCTGAAAATAACTACTGAAACTGATTTGTTGCGGCTGCTATCCAATTCGCCGCTGCAGATTGAAATCGATTTCATGAAAATAAAAGGGCACAAACCAAAAAATACGCCATCGGAGCACATGGAACAGTTTTACCGGAATTTCGACGACCTGAAAAATAAAAAATACGACGGGATGATTATTACCGGCGCACCGGTTGAATTGCTGCAGTTTGAAGATGTTAATTACTGGGACGAGATGAAGGAGATTCTCGACTGGGCCCAGCACCATGTCTATTCTACCCTGTTTATTTGCTGGGCGGCACAGGCCGGGTTGTATCATTATTACGGAGTTCCGAAACATCCGTTGCAACAAAAAATGTTCGGGGTTTTTGAGCACACGCATTCCAATTCGCAACTGCCTATTTTGCGTGGTTTCGACGATGTATTTTTTATGCCGCACTCGCGTCATACTGAAATTCGCGCAGAGGATATTGAAAAGGTGGATGAATTGCAGATTATTTCGCAGTCGGCCGAAGCCGGTGTTGCCATTGTAAAAGCGAAAAAAGGCCGGCAGTTGTTTATTACCGGCCACTCAGAATACTCGCGCCACACGATCGACAATGAATACAAACGTGATCTTCAAAAGAAT
>CAYUBV010000010.1:0-2001 GCA_964443035.1 uncultured Tangfeifania sp. | reverse complement strand
AAAACTACTTTGTGTAAAATGATTCCGGATGCTGTTTTCATGAATTGTGATTTGCCTTCTGTAGCGAGGCAAGTTGAGGATCCGGAATTTTTCTTTCACAATATAAAAGAGAACACCACTGTTATTTTCGATGAAATTCATAGAATTGAACATCCAAGTATAGTTTTAAAAATCGGGACGGATGAATTTCCGGGGTTAAAAATTCTTGCGACGGGATCTTCCACACTTTCAGCAACTAAAAAATTCCGTGATTCTTTGACGGGAAGAAAAACCCAGGTATTTTTACCGCCGGTTCTTTGGTCGGAATGTTCCGCTGATTTTGGTATTTCTGATTTTGATCACAGATTATTAAGAGGTGGATTACCGGAATTTCTGCTGGCAGAGAAAAGAAATCCGGAGCATTACTCGGAGTGGATAGACAGCTATTATGCCAGGGATATTCAAGAATTGTTCAATGTCAGAAATCGTACTGGATTTTTGAAGCTGATGCAATTGCTTTTTATGCAAAGTGGAGGTATGCTTGAAATTACATCGCTGGCAAAGGAATGTGGTTTGAGCAGACCTACAGTTATGGCACATATTGAGGCATTAACAGTGGCTCATGCTATTTACCTTGTTCAGCCTTATTATGGAGGAGGGAAGAAAGAAATTGTCAGACGTCCAAAAGTATATGCTTTCGACACGGGTTTTGTTACTCATATAAAAGGGTGGAATGAAATAAGAGAAACTGACAGGGGAATTCTTTGGGAACACCTCGTTTTGGATATGCTTCGGACACAAATGGGAGACGTATTATATTGGGCTGATACATACGGACATGAAATTGACTTTGTTGTGAAAGAAAGCGAGGGGCAAGTGCATGCTTTTGAATGCAAAATTAATCCGGATAAATTTTCTCCAAAAGCACTTCAAAAATTCCGTGAATTTTATCCTGAAGGGAAAAATTATTGTGTTTCTCCCCACATTGAAATTCCATATAAATTAAATTTTCAAGGTACAGAAGTCTGGTTTCTATCGGGAAAATTGAATCAGTGAATTCACTCGTTCGTAGCCTTTCTCCGGGTGATGCTATGACTAAAAAGTACTTATTCCCCCAGCATCGGAAAAAGCCTCCTGATTTCTTCATCCGAGGGGCGACGGCCATATTCGCAGATTTCGAACGCTTCAACCACTTTTACATCGTCGGCTTTCTTTTCGCCGTACCATTTTTCGAGCGATTGCCGCATTTCTTCGGTGATTCGTGGGTTGCGCAGCCCGGAAAGCCATTCAAGACGCGCTTCTTCGGTTTCCGGCACTTCGTCTAACCGTCCGCTGGTCCAGGGCAGCCACTCAAAAAACTGCGATTCGTGGGCAGCCATGCCATAAATTTTTTGGTCGTAAACATCGGTAATGTCAACGGTTATTTCCGGTTCAAAAGCGGTTGGTTTTTGAAACCGATCCTGTGCATACAAAAACACCGGGTTCTTTTTGAGCGGCGGGGTATCTGTTACCACATTGGGAACAATTACCATGTAGGCGGCATCCTGAACAAGTATGGAAGTGTTCCGGTGATCGGGATGGTAGTCGTTTGGCCGGTGGCTGATTACCACATCGGCATTCCATTGCCTGATGAGTCGTATCACTTCCTTCCGGTTTTCAAGCGTCGGCATCAGCTCGCCATCGTGATTGTCGAGTACTATATATTCCACGCCAAATCTTTTTCCGGCTTCCTGCGCTTCCTGCCGCCTGATTTTTGCCAGTGCACCGCCGCCTTTTTCATGATGGCCGGCATCGCCGTTGGTTAGCGATACAAACAGCACGTTGTGTCCCATTTCCGAAAATTTAATTGCTGTGCCACCCGCATCGCCGTCGGCATCGTCGGGGTGGGCGCCAATAACAACTACATTTATTTTTTCCTGGGCAAAAGCCAAGGTGGTGGTAAGTGTAACCGATAAAATCAGAAGCAGGATTTTTTTCATTTTGTATTGATTTCGTTTGATGCATTAAAAATAATCATCTTTT